>JAYVNZ010000122.1:0-10973 GCA_043758185.1 Gemmatimonadaceae bacterium
AGCAGGCGCTGCCCCAGCCACAGCGCCAACCGCTGCTTGCCGACGCCCGCTGGGCCGTGCAGCAACAACGAGCCGGGCAACGCGTCGCGGCGTATCGCGTCGTCGAGCCGCGCACGAAGCGCATCGTGACCGTGGATGGGGAGCAATGGCACCCGCGCAAGGTAAGATGGCAGCGCGCCTTCGATCAATGTCCAGGGGCGGCACGCTTCGTGACGCTGGAATCCCGTTTCCAACGGGAGGCGACAGATGAATTCAGGACTGCAAGGCCGCAAGGTGGCCATCCTTGCAACCGATGGCGTGGAGCAAGTGGAGCTGGAGCAGCCGCGCCGGGCTCTCGACAAGGCGGGAGCGCTCACCCACCTCGTGTCCCCGAAACAGGACTCCATCCAGGCGATGAACCACGATGAGAAGGGTGCCCGCATTCCCGTGGATCGCATGTTGAGCGACGTCCGTCCGGCGGATTACGACGCGCTGGTCCTGCCGGGCGGCGTGAGCAACCCGGATACGCTTCGGACCGACGAGCGGGCTGTGCAGTTCGTTCGCGAGTTCATGCTGGCCGACAAGCCGGTCGCGGCAATTTGTCACGGCCCATGGATGCTCGTGGAAGCGGGGGGTGTGCGGGGTCGGACGCTTACCTCGTGGCCCTCACTCAAGACCGATATCGTGAACGCCGGGGGCCGATGGGTGGACGAGGTGGTGCACGTGGATGACACGTTGATCACCAGCCGGAACCCCGGAGATCTCCCCCAATTCTGCGCTACGATCGTGCGCGAGTTTGCGCTGCGCATTCGCGCCGCGGAACCATCCGCTGAATCAGGTCAGGGGGTTGCGGAGAGCCAAGACCAGTCCGGCAGGCACTCGCATGGGTCGGAAGACCCCCCGAGCAGGTAGACAGACTTTGTGCTGTAAAGCACTTGACTGCAATTGCGCACGCGCACATTCTACGGCATGACACGCGTCCTTCCGCTGCACCCGCCCGCGCCGCCAGAAATGCACGCCCGGGCCATGGACAATCTCCGGTTCATCCGGCAAACCATGGAAGCGGCCGCCACGTTCACCGCGGTGTCCGGATGGGGCACGGTGCTCATTGGTGTCACGGCACTTGGCGCCGCACTTCTGGCGTCGGCAACAGACAGCCCCACGCGGTGGGTGTTCATCTGGCTGTGTGAGGCGTGCCTCTCCATGGGGATCTCGGTGTACACCATGGCCAGGAAAGCCCATGCGGCTCAACTGCCACTCTGGTCGGAACCAGCGCGCAAGATCCTCTTCAGCTTTGCGCCGCCCATGCTCGTCGGGGCGTTGCTCACCTTGCTGTTCTATGAACGCGGATTGCTCGCGTTGCTGCCTGGCGTGTGGATGCTGCTCTACGGCGTGGCGGTCATTGCGGCCGGCACCTTTTCGGTTCGCATCGTTCCCGTCATGGGCATCGCCTTCATGATGGTAGGCGTCGTTGCGCTGTTCGCCCCGCCATCGTGGGCCACGGAGTGCATGGCGGTGGGGTTCGGCGCATTGCACGTCGTTTTCGGCACGTTGATCGCACGGAGGCATGGTGGCTAAACAGGGAACGGCATCGGATGCACCGCTCCATCCCGAACGCGGACGGGGAGGTGCACGGGCGCTGCGCTCCGTGGATGGAACCGCGGGCGCGGCGGAATCCGGCAAGGGGGCACTCGCCCTCGACCGCCTCATTCACGAACGGCTGCGATTGGGCATCGTGAGCGCACTCGCGGTGAACGAGTCGCTCACGTTCAACGAGCTCAAGCGCCTGATGCAGACCACCGACGGCAACCTCAGTGTCCATGCGCGCAAGCTGGAAGACGCGGGCTACGTCACATGCCAGAAGTCATTCGAGGCCCGCGTACCGCGGACGCAATACACCATCACGGCGAAGGGTCGCACGGCGCTGGAGCGCTACCTGGACCACATGGAGGCGCTCATCCGCGCCACACGGGAGCGCTGAGACTTACGATGTCCACGTCACGACACACTGCACCACAGGTGCATTCCAGCTTCGACGGTCCGCACCTGGCCATCATCATGGACGGGAACGGCCGTTGGGCAACGGCACACGGATTGTCGCGGCCCGCGGGCCATGAGGCCGGACTGCGCACCGCGCGCGACATCGTGGAGGCGGCCGTGCGCGAGGGAGTGGGGACCCTCACGCTGTATGCGTTTTCCTCGGACAACTGGAAGCGCCCGTCGCCAGAGGTGACCGCGCTCATGCGCCTGTTCCGGCGCGCGCTCATTGGCGAGGCAAAACGGTGCCTCGAGAATGGCGTCCGGCTCACCATCCTGGGCAGGCGTGACCGGCTTCCGTCGTCGCTCCGGCACACGGTGGAACAGGTCGAGTCGCTCACGAGTTCGGGCAGCCGGATGCACCTGCGCGTGGCGGTGGACTACTCCGCCCGCGACGCCGTGTTGCGCGCTGCGGCAGCCATTCGTGGCGACGCGGTGACGCGCGAGGCGTTCGGCGAACTGCTTGCCCGCGTGGACCATGACGCCATGCCGGCGCGTGAAGTCGACCTCGTGATCCGCACTGGCGGCGAACAGCGCCTCAGCGACTTCCTGCTGTGGGAGTGCGCCTACGCGGAGCTCCTGTTCGAGAAGAAGATGTGGCCCGAATTCGACGCGGACGACCTGGCCGAGGCGATGGCGGATTTCCGCGGTCGAAGCCGGCGGTTTGGCCTGGCACCGGAGCAGGTGGCGTCCTAGCCGGCCGCGGGCGCAAGCGGCCTTGCATCACTGCATGCGATATCGCTAGGCGGGCACCTGTTCGAGCGCCGCTGGCCGCGCGGACTCAACGTCGTCGATGTGTGACGCGATGCGCCGGATGTCCGCCTCGAGTTCGTGCTCGCGCCGCGGCGTGACAAGGGCCGCGAGTGCATCGGCCATGGTGCTGGTGAAGACGCGATACGTCACACAGACCTGCACGCACGTGGCGCCCCCGTCCGGGCGGAAGCGGATGAGCCCTTCGCTCGCGATGGGCGAGCCAGGAGTGCTCTTCCACGCGATCACCGCGTTGGTGACGAACTTCGTGACCGCCGCGTTCCACTCGATCTCGCCCCCGCTCGGCGTCGATGCGCGCCAGTGTGAGCGACCGTCGCCGTTGTCACGCACCTGCCGAATGGCGCCGATGAAGCGCGGAAAGTTCTCGAAGTCGGCGCAGAACGCGAAGACCTGCTCGACAGGACGATCCACGACGAAGGAGAACTGCAGGTTCGCCGCGCGGCGCCTGGTGCCGGCCATGCGCAGCGCGTCGGCGAGCGGCCGGTGTACCGCCGCGCCAAGCAAGGCCAGCCCCGCGAGGGTGAAGAACGGGCGGGCTGGTGTGTCGCTGGTGGGGCGCGCGCCAAGTACGAGGCCGCCGCCTGCTGCGGCAAGCAGGAGCGCAAGCGAGGGGCTGGGGCCTGGAGTTTCTGCGGTCTTCGTCATGGGCGGAGCGGGAGCAAGGTAGGTGCCGCTCGGGCGGCGTGGAAGCGGTCAGAGCAATGCAGCCGCGCGCTGCGCGCGAGTCAGCGCATCTCGCGCGGTATCGCCGATGGCGGCAAGGTGACCCATTTTCCGGCCCGCGCGTGCGTCGCCCTTGCCATACAGGAACAGCCTGCATCCATCCACCGACAGCGCCCGGTCCACGCGCGGCGGTGCGCTGCCGAGCCACAGGTCGCCAAACAGGTTGACGATGGCTGCGGGGCGGACAGGCACCACCCCGCCGAGTGGGAGGTCGCACACGGCGCGAATCAGCTGCTCGAACTGGCTGGTGGGACATGCCAGTTCGGTGGCATGAAAGGAATTGTGCGGCCGTGGGGCAAGCTCGTTCACCAGCAGCCGACCGTCGTCCAGCAGGAAGAGCTCGACGGCCAGGATGCCTTCCAGCTGGAGCGCGTGCGCAATGTGCAGCGCAATGCGTTCGGCTTCGGCGGCCACTTCGGGGGTGACATCACCCGGGGTATAGCTCCACGCCAATACCTGTCGCTCGTGATGATTGACCGACAACGGGTAGACGCGGGTTTCCCCGCTGGCCCGCCGCGCCACAAGGACACTCAATTCCATGGCGAGGGAAAGCCCCTGCTCGGCTACGGCGCGTCGGTTGCCGATCGCACGGAACGCCGTGTCCGGATCGTCTCCGGCCGCCATGCGCACCTGCCCGCGTCCATCATAGCCCCCCTCGCAGGCTTTCACGAACAGCACGGGTCCGAGCGTCATCACTGCCTCCCCGAGGGCAGCGGCGTCGTTGATGACGACGTACGCGCCCACGGGCATTCCCTGCGCGGTGAGCCAGTGCTTCTGCCGGGCGCGATCCTGCACCACGTGCAGCACGCCGGGGCCGGGCCGAACGGGCGCGTGCTGCTGAGCGGCCTGCAGCGCAGCGGAGCCGATCTGCTCGATCTCCAGCGTGATCACTCCGGACGCCCGCGCGAGCTCTGCTGCCGCGTCGGCGTCGTCGAACGAGGCGGCGATCACGCGATCGACAACGGGGCGTGCAGCGCAGTCAGGATTGGGATCGAGTACCTGCACGCCATAGCCCAGCGACCTGGCTGCGAGCGCCGTCATCCTGCCGAGCTGTCCACCACCCAGGATTCCGATGGTTGCGGGAGGTACGATGGGCATCAGCGCGGGGGAACAGACAGGTCCGTATCGTTCATGACGGCCGCTGTGCGCTCGGCGCGCCAGGCCCGCAGTCGCTCGCGCACCGCGGGTTGGCTCACGCCAAGAATCGCGGCGGCCAGCAGCGCGGCATTGGCGGCACCAGGCTCCCCGATGGCGAGTGTACCCACTGGAACGCCCCTGGGCATCTGCACGATGGAGAGCAGGGCATCCACTCCGTTGAGTTGCGTGGCGGCCACCGGGACACCCAGGACGGGCAGCAGGGTGGATGACGCGATCATGCCCGGCAGGTGGGCCGCGCCGCCCGCAGCGGCGATGATCACCTTGAGACCGCGGGCCTCGGCGGTGCGTGCATACTCGAACATCCAGTCCGGCGTGCGATGCGCCGACACGACGCGGACTTCGTGGGTGATACCGAGCGTGAGCAGCGTGTCGACCGCCGCGCTCATGACCCGCAGGTCGCTGCGGCTCCCCATGATCACGCCGACCTGTGGCTTGTCGTGCGGCGGAGCATCGTTCGGTGGAGGGACCATGCGGTGGCGCACACGGGGATAGGGGAGGCCGAGGCCGGAAAGATAGCCCTGTCCCGGAGCGGTTGGCCACAATCTTCTGGTGAAATCGCTTGCGAGGTGGTGCGCGGAATTACAATACTGTGACGGGCGAAGCAGCCCGCACACCCTGCTCTTCGTCCCCCGACATGGCCCTCCCTCCCCGCCGGGCGCGGTTTGACGCCGGCTTCGTCGCGTTGCTGGCGTGCAGCGCGTCACTCATGAGCTGTTCCACCCCGGGTGCCGTGGGAGGAGACATTGGCATAGCCGTGGCCCTCGATCCGCATCGCCAGGGCATGCAGACCATCTACAACGGTGTCGAGCTGGCGGTGCGGCAACTGAACGCGCAGCGCAGTGGCGGTGCGATGCTGCGGATGATCAAGGGCGCCCCCGATGTCAGCGATCCCATTCGCATCGCCGATACGTTTCGCGACGACCGGCGCGTGGTGGGAGTGGTGGGACACCCCGAGAGCGGCACCACGCTGGATGCCATCGGCGAGTACGCGGACACCAAGAATGGCGGCCGCAACGCCGTGGTGGCCATCTCGCCGACTGGTACGAGCCCCGCGCTCTCCGGGGCCAATCGCTGGCTCTTTCGCGTGTGCCCCAGTGACGTGCAGACCAGCCAGACCATGGCGCGGTACGTCCTGGACACGCTGCATGCGACGCGTGCCAGCGTGATCTATCGCAATGACGCATACGGTCGCGACTGGTCGCGATCGTTTTCCGATGCATTTCGTCTGGGCAAGGGGACCATTCTGGAGCGCGATCCCTACGTCGCCGGCGTGACGCAGTGGGACGCGTATGCAGGGTACCTCAGGAAATTGAACCCGGATGCGCTGCTCTTTCCGGGCAGCACGGAAGACGCCGTGCTCGCCCTGCGCGCCATGCGCGCGGTGAATGTCTCCACGCCGCTCATCGGCGGCGACGCGACAGCGGGACTCGAGGCGTACGCGAAGGAATTCCCCACGGCGCGCTATGTGGCGTTCTTCCTGGCGCGACGCGCAACGTCGCCGGAGGCAAAGTCGTTCATCGCGGCGTACGAGGCGGCGTACAAGGACGAGCCGGACCAGCGTGCCGCGCTCGCCTACGATGCGGCCATGCTCATCGGACGCGCGGCCATCGAAGTGGGACCCGATCGCGTGAAGATTCGCGATTACATCGAGTCCATCGGGCGACCCGGTGGAAAGCCTGCCGTCATGGGCGTGGCAGGCCCCATCACGTTCGACGAGAAGCATGACGCCGTGAACAAGCCGGTGGTGGTTGCGCAGGTGGGCCGATGAAGCTGCTCTCCACCATTCGGGGCCGGCTCAGCGCGGGCTTCGGCGTGACGCTGGCCCTCATCCTCACCGCGGGACTCCTCGCTGGCTATGGCCTGGTGAGCGCAGGGTCGCGCAACGAGGCACTCGTGGCCGACATGCGCTTCCAGCAGGAGACGATGCAGCAGGTGGCGTTTCGCATCCTGCGGGAGACAGCAGCGGGCATGCGGTACCTGAGCACTGGTTCGTCGGCAGACGAGACGCGGTACGTTGCGCTCTCGGACGAGGCGGATCACCTGCGCCGCGACGCAATCAAGCTGGACGCCCTGTCCGCGATCGAGCGACAGAAGCTGAAGGATCTTGGCACCCTGCAGGCGACGGTGGAGGCGGGAATCGGCACCGCGCACGCGTACGATGCCGTGGGGCGGACGGCCGAGGCCGCAGCGGCGCTCGGCAAGACCGCTGCGTCGCTGGATGAGGTGGACAAGACGCTCGAATCGATGCGTCAGGAAGGCGCGCACCGTCTCACGGAGCAGCAGCACGCGTCCTCTTCCACGCTGCGCAGGAACATCGGGCTGCTGGCGCTCGTGATCCTCGCCGCATTGGTGGTGGGAATCCTGTCGAGCATCACCACGTCGCGCGCCGTGACGCGGCCACTCGAATCGCTCACGCGTGACATGCTGGCGATGGGCCGCGGCGACCTGCGCCGAAGTGACCTGAAGCGTGAGACGCTAGGTGCCGCCGAGTACGAAACCCTTGCCGATGCGTTCGACGAGGCGCGGGAGCGGCTGCGGAGCCTGCTCGCGGAAATGAAGCGACAGTCCGACGATGTGGCCGCGGCCGCGGCAGAACTGGCGGCGGCGGCGGGTGGTGCATCGGACAGTACGCAACACGTGGCCAGCGCGGTCACGGAGATGGCGCATGGTGCTGGATTGCAGCTCGACGTGTTGACTGGAGCAGGGACAGCCGTGGCGCAGCTCGCCGCATCGGGTCGCACCATTGATGAGGCGCTTGCCGAGAGCCAGGCGCGTGGGCGTGAGATCCGGTTGTCTGCGACAGGGACGGCGCAGGAGATTGGCAAGGCAGTGGACACGCTGCTTGCCGCGCGCGAAGTGTTCGACCGGAGTGCCACGGAAATCAGCGGGCTGCGTGAGAGCCTCGGCGTGGTGGATGATTTCGCGATGACGATTTCCGAGATTGCATCGCAGACGAACCTGCTCGCGCTCAACGCGGCCATCGAGGCCGCGCGGGCGGGCGATGCGGGGCGCGGGTTTGCCGTGGTGGCAGACGAGGTGCGCAAGCTGGCGGAGCAGAGCCAGCGTGCGGCGCACGAGGTGACCGCGAACGTCAATCGCATTCGCGAGGGGGTGATGGGTACCTCGCGGGCGGTGGAGAGCGGCACGACGCAGATGAAGGACGTCACCAAGGTGGCAGATGCCGCGCGTCACGCACTGGCGTCCATCCAGGCCGCGGTCGAGCGCGTGGAAGATGCGTCCACGCGCGTGTCAGAGGCGGTGTCCGGCAACTCGGCTGCCATCCTGCTGGTGGAGAGCGCCATTGCGAAGGCGGGCGACACGGCGCAGAGCCATGCGGCATCGGCGGAGGAGGTGGCTGCGGCCACGGAGGAGACGTCGGCGTCCGTGGAGGAGCTGGAGGCCACCAGCCACATGCTCAAGGATTCCGCGCGCCGTGTGCGAGAGAAGGTGAGCGAGTTCATCGTCGAATAAGCGGAAGAGCAGGTCCTTCGCGTTGCTCAGGACGACAGAAGCAGGTCCTTCGCGTTGCTCAGGGCGACAAGCGAAAAGCCGCACCGCCAGGACAGGCGGTGCGGCTTTGCTTTGAGCTCCCCAGGTAGGACTTGAACCTACGACCCTTCGATTAACAGTCGAATGCTCTGACCAACTGAGCTACTGGGGAATGGTGTACAACAGAACCTGAAATTTAGTCGCGGCAGGAGTGAAGTCAATCGGCGTTACGAGGCGCGCGCACGCTTGCGCGCGGGTGTCGTTGCCGAGCGCACTGCAGGGCCGTGCGCGGCGCGGCTCGCACCTGATGCCATGTTCCAGTCCGGCAATACCGTTCGCAGCCACATGCCCGTATGCGATGCCGACACCGCCGCCACTTCCTCGGGCCGACCCGCCGCGACGATTTCGCCCCCTGCATCGCCGGCCTCGGGTCCCAGGTCGATCACCCAGTCTGCGAGCTTGATGACGTCGAGGTTGTGCTCGATGAGCACCAGCGTATGTCCGGCATCCACCAACCTGTTGAACACCGTGGCGAGCCTGCGGATGTCCTCCAGATGCAGGCCGGTGGTGGGTTCGTCCATGATGTACAGCTTGCGACCGGACTTCTTCGCGCCGAACACCAGTTCGCGCGCCACCTTGAGTCGCTGCGCCTCGCCGCCCGACAGCGTCGTGGCCGGCTGGCCAAGGCGCAGGTAGCCGAGTCCCACCTGCTGCAGCTGCCAGAGTGCCTGCCCGAGCTTCTCCTCGTGGGGAAAGAACCGGATGGCCTGGTCCACGGTGAGTTCCAGCACGTCAGCGATGCTCTTGCCGAAGTACTTCACGTCCAGCACGTCGGGCTTGAAGCGCCGGCCGGCGCAATCGTCGCACGGCACGAAGACGTCCGCCATGAAAACCATCTCCACCTCGAGATAACCGGCGCCTTCACACGTGTCGCATCGACCGCCCGCGACGTTGAAGCTGAAGGTGCCAGCCGCGTAGCCGCGTTGCCGCGCCGTGGGAAGCGACGCGTAGATGCGACGAATCTCGTCGAATGCCTTCACGTACGTGACGGGATTGGAGCGCGGCGACTTGCCGATGGGGCTCTGGTCCACGAGCACGACGTCCTCGAGGGACTCGTAGCCGGTGAGCGAATCGAACGCGCCGACGCGCTCACCCAGGTGCTGCTTGGCGGAATGCTCCCCGGTAAGGCGCGTCTCGAGCGCGCGCATGAGCACATCGTGGATGAGCGTACTCTTCCCACTGCCCGATACGCCGGTCACGGCGGTGACGGTGCCCAGCGGAATGCGCAGGTCCACGCCCTTCAGGTTGTGCTCGCGCGCTCCGGTGAGCGTGAGCCACTGCGGGCCAATGCGGCGACGGGATGCCGGCACAGGAATGGTGCGCTCTCCGGTGAGATACTGCCCGGTGAGCGGGCTCTCGCTCACGCGCGCCATGGGGCCGGCGAATACCAGCTCGCCGCCCCGCTCACCGCTCTCCGGGCCCAGCTCGATCATGTAGTCCGCGGCGCGAATCGCGTCGAGGTCATGCTCCACGACGAGCACCGTATTACCACCATCGCGCAGGCGCAGCAGCAACGTGAGCAGCCGGTCCATGTCGCGCGAATGCAGGCCGATGGACGGCTCGTCGAGCACGTACAGGGTGTCCACCAACCGCGAGCCGAGTGAGTTGGCCAGCCCGATGCGTTGCGCCTCGCCGCCGGAGAGCGTGCGCGTCGCACGCGCGAGCGAGAGGTAGTTCAAGCCGACATCGCAGAGGAAGCGCACGCGATCGCGTGCTTCCGTGAGGATGTGTGCGGCAACGTCGCGTTCGAACGCGGTGAGCGCGAGCGCATCGAGCCACGCGATGAGCACGCCCACGGGCATGCTGCTCACCTCGGCGATCGTCCTGCCTCCCACGAATACCTGGAGCGACTCGGGCTGAAGCTTTGTGCCGTTGCAGCCGGGGCACTCCTGTGCTGTCTGGTACTGGCGCAGGAAGACGCGGACGTACTGCTTGTACCGCTTCTCCTCGAGGTCGCGCATGAAAGGCAGGATGCCCTTGAACCCCCGCACGTTGGCGTTCAACAGGCGCTCGCGATGCTTCGCCGGAAGCGATTGCCACGGCGCGTCCATCGCAATGCCTTCCTTCTTTGCGTATTCGGCGAGCGTGCGGCGCTTGCCGTCGTAGCGCGGCTTGGTCCACGGGTCGATGGCGCCGTCCCGCAACGACCGCTCCGGATAGGGGACGATGAGCTTCTCGTCGTACTCCAGGATGGCCCCGAACCCATTGCATTGCGGGCACGCGCCGCGCGGCGAGTTGAAGGAGAACAGCTGTGGAGTGGGCGCGGGCGCGGTGGTGCCGTCGTCGGGGCACTCGAAGCGCTCGGTGAAGCGCAGGCGCTCCACTGTCGCGCCGTCGAACGGCGACGCGATGGGGCTTGTGAACAGGAGGACCGCGTCGCCGTCTCCCTCACGAAATGCCGTGGCCACTGCGTCCGACACACGGCCGCGATTCTCGTCGGCGACCGCGAGCCGGTCGACCACGACGAGCAGTTCCTTCGCGAAGGTCACGTCCACGGGCAACGTGTTCAGCTCGTCGAGGTGGAGGATGCGGCCGTCGAGGCTGATACGCACGAAGCCCTGCGCGCGAAGGTTCTCGACCACCACCTCGTGCGTGACTTCGCTGGAGCGCTTCAGTGGCGCGGTGACGAGGAAGCGAGTGCCGGCCGGCAGTGAGCACACGATATCGGTGACCGATTGCACCGTGTCCGGCTTGAGCTCGCGGCCACACACCCTGCAGCGGGTATGTCCAACGCGCGCCCACAGCAGGCGCAGGTA
>JAYVNZ010000123.1:0-3126 GCA_043758185.1 Gemmatimonadaceae bacterium
GCCACCGTCTACAGCGGCCTCGTTCCTCGATTCTTGGCATCGAGCAATCTGCCGAGATGACACGCAGGCTGTCATCACAGCTGCTCGTGCCGTCGACAGGCTGGTCAGATTGGCAGGTTGAGGCTGGTATTTTCCATGCTCACCCTGTTGGCACCGCCGCCATGGCGGACTCTCATTCAACTTCCTCCATGGAGATTCACATGTTGACCTCACGGAGTGTCACCCCAACGCTGGAGAACGTATTCGCCGCCGGCCGCGCCTTTGACGAGGCATTCCTCTCGCCGCGCCGCACGCGTGCCTGGGTACCGGCAATGGACGTCGTGGAACGGAACGACGCCTATGTCGTGTACGCCGAACTCTGCGGCGTGGTACCTGACCATGCGGAAATCCAGTTCGAACAGAATGTGCTGACCATCCGCGGCACCAAGCCGGCCAGCTTCGATCCCGCCCAGGATGGCGAATTACGCGTTTTCTCGGCGGAGCGAGCGCACGGCTCATTTGAGCGGGCTATCCGGTTGCCGGAGTTCGTTGATTCGGAACGCATTGACGCCTCGTTTGCCAACGGGCTGCTCACAGTAGTGGTGCCGAAGGCAAAGGGAGCCCAGGCGCGCAGGATCAGTATCCGCACGACAGACTCGCGCTGACGACCGCCGATCACATGGGTGCGGCGTGACCCACACGCCGCACCCATGCGTGCTGTCGGAGCGTGATGGTGAAGATACTTCCGCGTCCCACGGTACTTTCCACCGTGAGGTCTCCGCCCATTCCACGGGCAAGTTCCCGGCTGATGGCGAGGCCGAGCCCCACTCCTTCGTTCGTGCGCGCATAGCCACTCTGCACCTGTACGAACGGGTCGAATACAGCGGCACGCTTCTCGACTGCGATGTCGATGCCCGTGTCGGCGACCGCAATGAGCACCTTGCCTTCGTTGGCGGATGCGGTGACACGAATTGCGCCGCCCTCATCGGTGAACTTGATCGCATTGGTGAGCACGTTGAGCAGCACCTGTTGCAGCTTCTCGCGATCAGCGTGCGCCATGAGCAAGGGATCGGTGTCGCCCACCTCGTACTGCAGCTTCCGCGTGCGCATTTGTGGAATCACGAGCGCCTCGGCCGCGGCGACTTCATTCCTCACGGGCACATCGACCATTTCGAAGCGTACCGCGCCGGCATCCACGCATGCGTAGTTGAGCACTTGGTTGCTGAGCCCCAGCAGGTGGCGCTGACTCTGCTGGATGCGATGCAGGTCCTCCCGCTGCTCGTTCGTGATGGGGCCTCGAATGCCAAGCTCCATCAATTCGGCATAGCCGCCGATGGCATTGAGCGGGGTGCGAAGCTCATGGCTCATCACCGCCAGGAAATCGCCTTTGGCACGGTTGCGCGCTCAGCTTCCTCATGCGCACGCTGTTCTGCCTCGAAGAGCCGCGCGCGCTCGATGCCACGGCACACTGCCTGGCAATTGACGCAATCGTTCCGCGGTCCGCTGCATCGAACGTGCGTGGGGTCGTCTACGCAACGCCAAGTGCTCCGAGGTTCCCACCGTCGACAATCAGCGGAACCACCATGTTGGCCTGGTGGCCCATTGCATCCAGGAGGGGTGCGAGTGCCGGGTATCGCGCCACCCAGGCCTCACGGGACTCGAGAAACACCGGCTGTCCGGTGCGTGCCACCTCCGCTAACGGCACATCGGCCGACATGGAGAACTGTCTCCATCCGGCGCGCACGTCGTCGGGCATGGGATGCGCGTGCAGGATTTCAATCTCCTCGCCGCTCGGCAAGCATCGGGCGACGATGGTACCGGAAGCACTCATCATGTCACTCGCATGCGCGACTGTCCGTTCTGCGATCTCCGCGATCGATGCCGCAGAAGAGAGCGCGGCGGTGAGCGACTGGAGACCTTCTGTCCGCTGACGTGCGAGGTCTGCTGCCATGCGTTCCCGTTCGCTCTCTGCCAGTAAACGCTCCACGTCCTTTCGGCTCTGCACGTGTGCCGTGACATCGGTACCATGGGCAATGATCCCGGCGCGCCCTCCAGTGCGTCGTGCAGGGGGAGATAGATCAGGTCGATGAAGCGCTGTTCGAGCGGCGCGCCCACCATACGCTCGAGAGACAAGGGGAGTTCACGCCCCACGAACAGATCACCGCTGGTAAAAACGCCGTCGAGGAGTTCCTCGAACCCCTGGCCACGCGCTTCGGGAATAGTCTCGAATGTGGGGAGCCCGATCAGCTCGCGGTGACCGACCAACTGATAATAGGCGTCATTCACCAGTTCATAGACATGATTCGGACCGCGCAATACGGCCAGGAACGATGGCGCCTGGCGGAACACCTCGGCGAGCCGGCCGAGCTGTGCTTCGAGCACGGAGGTCGATCGGACGCGTTGCGTGGTTTCGGTACAGACCACCAGAACTCCGGCAACCTTGCCTTCGTCATCCACCGCAGGACCGAATCCGTACGTCCACCATACGTCCTCCAGCTGGCCGTTGCGCAGGATTGGGACGAGTTGGTCCTCATGCCACATCGACTCCCCACCGGACAACACCTGCTCGATCTGCGGCCCAATGTGCTCCCACGCATCCGTTCAGAATTCCTTTCCCTGTGCGCCGAGTTCGCGCGTCGTCCTGCTGGATTCGCCAGGGCTTGGATGGTAGGCATCGTTGTAGATCTGGATCAGGTCAGGCCCCCACCAGAGGAACATCGGGTGCTTCGAAGCCAGGAGCATTGCGACCGTCGCGCGCAGGCTCGTGGGCCAGTGCTCGGCAGGACCCAGCGGCGTACTGGACCAGTCGAACGCGCGACATCGCGCGCGCATGGCACCCGACGCCTCCAACAAGCTGTCCGCGGAGGTCATCAGTAAATCTGCGCGCGACGTGCCATGCCCCTCCCCTCATGAGCGTCCGCGGCTGCCTGTGCTCACGGATGACCTATCATTGCGTCAACATCCCCATGAGGCAAGCGTATCCATTGTACCGACACCGCCGGTTTGCATGGTGGCACGCGCAATGCGTTTTCATGACGCACCCGTTCCCATGGAGATGCAAATGGCACAGAAGCGCGAACTCATCGAGCCCAACGAAGGCGACAAGCGGTTCATCCGCCGCGACGAGGAAGGCAAGTTCACGGAAGA
>JAYVNZ010000124.1:0-13241 GCA_043758185.1 Gemmatimonadaceae bacterium
AGAAAGGCGTTTGCCAGCAGCAGCGTGACCATGAGGCCCGCGATCATGCTGAGGATGATCAACGCGTCGGTGTGCTCGAGCGCGTCGCCTTCCAGCCGCTTCGGGTGGAGCACGAGTCGCCGGTACAGTGCAAAACCGATGGCCGCCACCACGAGCAGCGCAAAGATATCCTGTGAGGCGGAGTAGCCCTGGTACAGCGCGTGGGGAAGGACCAGCGCGTACGAGAACCACGGAAACACGCCGGCAACCAGGATCTCCATCGTGCCGGCCGTGAGCACCAGGAAGCCCCAGAAAATGAGCGCGTGCATCGGACCCGCCACCGGATCGCGAAAGATCTTCTTCTGTGCGATCCCGATTTCGAGGACGTTGCGGATGCGCGTCAGTGGATGGTCGGTGCGACCTTCATCATGACCGAGGCGCAGGTAGCTCACCAGTCGCTGCACATTCAGCGCAAAGAAGCCTGCGCTCAGAACGAGGACGGTCAGGAAGACGACGTTCTGCGTGGTCATCGATGTGAGCTCGGGGGTGGATCGCGACCGCGACGCGCGGCAGCGGAAGCTACCCGTGGGCGGCGATGGCTACAAGAATTGAGGCGCTGGCGCCCTGATGCGGGACAGGAGCTGGCATGGCGCCGCGGCATTGCAGCAGCCAGTATACCTGTCGCACCGGTTCAAGCGAGCTTGCATGCGCCATCACATCCTGCCTGTCATCCTCATCGCGTTCGCGAGCCTGCTGGTTTGCGGAGATTCCGGCAGTGGTCCCACTTCCGGTCCGCCTGCGCGCCTCATCGTGCTCGGCGGCGCGAACCAGACAGGCGTGTTCGGCCAGCCCACGGCGTAGTGCCGAGCGTGCTGGTGACGGACGCGGCGAACCAGCCGCTCTGTGGTGTGCGTGTCACGTTTACCGTCACTCCGGGAAGCGGCAGCGTGGGATCGTCCACCGCCGTCACCGATGCCACTGGCACGGCCACGCCCGGCGTGTGGACGCTCGGTACGAGTTTCGGGACGATGGCGCTTGTGGCAGCGGTCGAGGGTCTGTCGCCCGTCAACATCACGGCACGAGCCATTGCCCCGGACGCCAGCGTGCTGGGCTTTGCGCTCACCGATCCCGCCAACGACACCCTCTCGACACCCTCTCGACACCCTCGACCGTCGCTCAGCGTGCGCACGACCTCCTGGCACTGCGCGGCGACTTCAAGCGCGACTCCCTCATCCTCACCATGACCTTCGCGGCGCCCGTGACGGCCGCCGCCGCGGGTGGCGCGCGTCCGCCGTGTTCGGCTACATCGAGATCGATACCGATGAAAGCGCCACCACCGGCACTGCACCACTCAGCAACGGATACGGCGCATCGGCCCTCGGGGGCATCGATTACATCATCTCGCTCATCGGCAGCACGACAAGCACGGTGCGCGTCGTGGGTCCGGGAGGCACGGCCACTGTCGCCCCCGTGACGTACACAGGGAATACCCTCGTCATCCGCCTACCCATGCAGGCCCTGGGCAACGACGACGGCCGATTCTCCTTGGTCGGCGTGATCGGCACGATCGATCGCCCCACTGATGTGTTTCCCAACGCCGGTGCGTTCATCGTGCACCCTGGACGCTCCGTGGCGAGCAGGGGCCTGCCGCTCTCCATATCGCCCACGGCAACGAGGGCGGGGCGACTGACTGCGGCGGCAGACTGGGGGGACGCGCGACGCTAGGTGTGTGACGCTGTTGCGTGCGGCAATGCAGCGTTACGGCGGTCCTCGCTCTCCTGCCACCGACGTGAGCGGTTCGGCGCGGTAGGACACCCCTGGGCTGCTCAGTCCGGAGATGACCATCTTCCACACGACGTCGCCATTCGGATCCACTTCGTACGTCGCAAGCGGGCCGGACGAATTGCGGTAGCCTGCAACCAGCCCGAAATGTACGACCGTATTCCCGCTCGTCAGTCGTCGTGCCGATCCGACATAGGGTGCGTAGATCGTCGGGCTGGGAGAAAAGGACCACACAGCCCGGGCCCGGCGCGTCAACGTATCGAGCGCAATTTCGAGGGCGCGCGAATAGCGCATCGGCTCGAGACGGTCGCGGCCGTCATCGAGCAGCAGCACGTGGCCATCAGGCAGTTCCTCTGCGGTATGCTGCCCCTTGAAAATGGCATCGCGCGCCAGCGCAAACGTGCTCCCACGACCTCCGAGTCTCCATTCCACTCCCTGATACCCAGGCGCAATGGAAACGACCTGGTTCAGCCAGTTGAGCGACAGAATCAGGTTGCCATGGGTGCCCCATGCCAGGGAATTTGCGTGAACCCAGTCCTTGCCCGTCGAGTGCGTGCCGATGTCGATGGTCGGATCAAGGAAATCGAACACGCTCAGGTGCTTGACGACCGTGCCCGCCTCCGGCGACCACTCCCAGATGGCGTCTCCGGTGAGTGTCGTGTCGCTCACGGTGCGGCGATCGCGTGCCAGAAACAGGATGGTGTTGGCCGGGGTCACCAGCACCTCGTGATGCACGAGGGGTGCGAGTTCGGCGTAGCTACCCGCATCGAGTGCGTGGGCGACGTGACCGTCTGGCGCCACCTCGAATATCCCGGTTCCATCGTTGATGACGAAGTTTGCGTTGGCCCGTCGCGCGCATCCTTGAGGAGCGCCCTGCGTACTCCACCACCACACCGGCGTACCCAACCGGTCGATGATGGCCACACCGCGGAACTCGCCATCGAGCTGCACCATCGTCAGCGGCTCCGTGGCACGCCCCGTCACGGAGAAATGAACCTGTGTGAGTTCCGCCGGCATGGGCGAGGACACGAACATGCCGGCGCGTGCCATGCCGGGGCGGCCAGCGTCATCGAGCGCGGCGACACGAAAGTGGTAGCGTGTCGAGGGGCGGAGCCGTGGCAGCTGGAGTCGTCCATCGAGCGCGGGCGCGCGGGTTGACACCACGAGCGTATCGGCACCGTCAGCCCAGTACGACACCGCAACCATCGCGGGCCGGTCCACCTGCACGGTGAGGAAGATGTTGCCGACGTCGTTCGTGTCGACGGACGCCGCCTGAACAATCGGGAGTGGTGCGGCGGGAACACCGGGTGCCGATGGGGTCTCCGCGCAGCCGGCCAATGCGGCGAGCAGCGGGGCGGTGAAGCAATATCTGGTGCGCAAGTGCATACGTCCTGGATCGGGAAGCGGGAACCATCTGGTTCGCGGCGTCGCGACTTCCCGTCTAGGACGAAGGATGGTGGGTCTTGTTAACGCACCATACTGAGAATTCCTTAAGTATGCAGGCCGGCCAGCGTCTGGTCCTGACCGGTCTTGTTCGACATTCCACGGGCGTCAGCACCGTGCTGACGCTGTGTTGTGCCGCGGCACTAAGAATTCGTAAAGATTCGAGTCGTGCCGCGCAAAGGCGCGATCAGGCCTTTCGCGCTTCGCGCACTGCGGCGGTGAACACCGGGAGAATCTCGAGCACATCGCCCACGATGCCGTAATCCGCCACCTTGAAGATCGGCGCTTCCTTGTCCTTGTTGATCGCAACGATCGTCCTGGACGTGCGCATGCCGGCCAGGTGCTGGATGGCCCCGGAAATTCCAACCGCCACATACAGCTGCGGGCTCACCTGACGTCCCGTCTGGCCGATCTGGTCACTGTGCGGACGCCAGCCATCGTCCGTCACCGCGCGTGTCGCGCCCACCGCCGCATTGCCGAAAGCATCAGCGAGATCTTCCACCAGCTTGAAGTTCTCCGCCGCCTTGAGCCCGCGTCCACCAGAAATGATGATCGGGGCATCACCGAGGTCGGGGCGGCCCTTGGCGCCTTCATGCACCGCAGTGACGGTGACCACCGGCGTGCTCGCCGGCACGGCGGCCACGGACTCCACTCGCGTCGCCCTCGCATTTTCCTTCGCGGTGAACGCACTCGGCCGCACGCTCACCACCGCCATCGGAGCGCTGATCACCAGCGTGAGCACAACCTTGTTCGCGTAACCCGGGTGCTTCACCGTGAGCGTGTCGCCGCTCACCGCAATATCGGTAACGTCGCTTGCAATGGGGACGTCGAGCTTCGCGGCCACACGTGGCCCCAGGTCGCGACCCTGCGCCGAAAAGCCAAGCACCAGGGCGCGGTAATTCCCCGCCCGGGCACGCTCCGCCACCGTCGCGGCAACGGACTCGCGCGGAAAGGTCGAGAACTCGGCCCCCTCCGCCACGAACACGACGTCGGCGCCATAGCTCCCGAGTTGCGCGGCCGTTGCCGAGATGCCCGGTGGGCCTGCAAGCAGGGCGTGCACTTCTCCGCCGCCCGATCCATCGGCCAGCTGACGAGCCGCCGTCAGCGCCTCGAAGGCGATCTTTCGCAGTTCACCGCCGCGCGCTTCCGCGAATACCAGGACGTTTGACATCAGAGCACCTTTGCCTCGTTCTGGAGCAACTGTACGAGCTCCGGAATTGCCGCCACGCCTTCGCCAATGATGCGGCCAGCCGGCCGCTCCGGGGGCAATTCCGCCTTCTGTGCGCTCACGCGAATGGTGCCGAGTTGCGCCGGCTTCGATTCCAGCGGCTTTTTCTTGGCCGCCATGATGCCCTTGAGTGAGGGGTAGCGCGGGCGAGCCACACCTTCGTCGATGGTGACGACGGCCGGGAGCGGAAAGCTGAGCAGTTCCGCCGCGCCTTCCAGCTCGCGACGTGCGGTGCCAGCACCGTTCTCGATGGTAAGACCCGACGCGGCTGTAATACACGGCAGGCCGAGCAGCTCGGCGACTGCCGTTCCGACGACACCGGCGGAGCTGTCGAAGGCGTGCTTGCCGAAGAGGATGAGGTCAAAGCCACCCGACGTGAGCTCGGCGGCCAGTGCTTTCGCGATGGCGAGACCGTCGGCAGGCACGGCGTCCGCCCTGAGGTGTACGGCACGGTCCGCCCCCATGCTCATGGCCTTGCGGAGCGATTCCTGGACGGCGTCGGGTCCGAGCGCGATCACTACTGTTTCGCCGCCGCCGGCCTTCTCGTTGAGCTGGAGGGCGGCTTCCACGGCGTAGCCGGCGAAGTCATCGATGTCGAACTTGAGTCCGGCCTCGTCGATCGTGGCGCCGGACGCTGCGATCTTGAAGCGCGACTCCGAGTCGGGCGTGCGCTTGATGCAGACGGCAATTTTCACCGCCGGTTCTCCATGTGAAAAGATTCACATGAAGTTAGGCGGGGGCAACCCAGAGAGGTAGGGAGGCCCGGGAACCCGGGAGCACGTTCCTGTTCAAGCGACGCGCTATGGGCTACACTGGCGCCAGTCCGTCCCACCCGCGTGAGGCGACACCAGGGAACGCGGGCGCGCACGGTCAAAGGCGCACACAGAGGAACTGTCGCGATGGGGCTGCTGGGATTCGACTCACTCGACGCGCTCCGCGCTTCGCTGACGGCGCAACTCGGCCGCGAATCGCTCGGCCAGGAATCCGGGGGCGACATCGGCCCCGTTATCGCCCGGCTGCTCCTCGACGAATCGCGCGCCAACGAGCGGCATATCGGGGCGTTGCGGGCGTCGTTGGCGACGGTCTACTTCGGCCTGGCAGCAGCTTCCGCCCTCTCCGGCAGCACGAGCCTCTCCCGTGGTGTGCTCGTTGCGGCATTCCTCTGGGCCGCTCTCGCTATCGTCACGTGGCTTGCCCTTCGGCGAGACTGGTACCCGCTCTGGCTGCGCCGAGCGGGGCCGGTGGCGGACGCTGTGGCGATTGTCGCTGGATCGGCGCTCGCACGAGGTGGCGCGGAGATGCCGGAAGGCTTGCACGTGGCCGTGGCCGCCAATGCATCGTTGCTCTGCGCCTTCCTCACCTACACCGGCGCGCTGCGCATGACGAAGGTCTCGGCCCGATTCAGTTCCGGGCTGGCGCTGGTGGCCTTTCTCATCGTGGCGATCAGTGCGCGGATTGCCGTGCTGCCCACTATCGGGATCATGGTCGGCCTGCTGGCGTCGAGTGCGCTGGCGGCTCGTCTCACCGACGGTATTCGCCGAGTGCTGTCGACGGAGCTGGATCGACTGACGATGGAGCGCCTCATGGGTCGCGCGAATGCGCAGGCCGCGGAGGCGCGGGTCGCGAGTGCGGCGCGCGAGGAGGTGCTCCGCATCGTTGCGCACGACCTGCGGAATCCGCTCGGCACGTTGCTGATGTCAGCGGATGTGCTGGGTGAGCCCGCGTTGACGGACGAACTGCGCGCGCGGCAGGCCGCCGTGGTCAAGCGGACGGGCGCGCGCATGAACCGGATGATCCAGGACCTGTTGAACGTGGCGCGCATGGACACGGCAGGTCTGTCCGTGGAGCCGACGCAGGTTGCGCCAGCGGTGTTGATCGCCAACGCGATGGAATTGATGCAGCCGCTCGCGGCGGAGCGGTCGCTGGCACTCGTAACCGACGTCGCGAACGGGCTACCCGACGTGCACGCCGATGTGGAGCGGATCGGTCAGGTGTTTTCGAACCTGATCGGGAATGCGATCAAGTTCACGCCGGCGGGCGGCACGATCACGCTGAGCGCGGCGTTGGCGGACGGACGAGTGTGGTTCAGCGTGACGGACACGGGACCGGGCATCCCGCCAGAACAGCTGGCCCGTGTGTTCGGGCCGTTCTGGCAGGCGCGCAAGGCGGATGATCGCGGGATCGGGTTAGGGTTGACGATCGCGAAGGGGATCGTGGAGGCGCATCATGGGACGATCGGGGTCGATAGCGAAGTGGGGGTGGGGACGCGTTTTTTCTTTTCTGTTTCGGCAGCGACATCGTCGACATGAAATGCCTGCTCACGGTGCTTCTGCGTGGACTGGCCCGAACACGCGCCCGCGTCCACATTCCGCTCATCGAGTTGGATGTCACACTGCCACGACGTCCGGCGTACCACCGTGTAGCGGGCCCACAGTCCTCGGGCCTTTTGCATTACCGAGGGGAGAACGTCGCGTGAGAGACCTGGTCTTCGAGCAGCTGGAGGTCGCACTCACCGGTCACTACATCCCGCTCCGCGCGCTCGGCCATGGTGCCATGGCCAGCGTCTACCTCGCGAAAGACATCAAGCACGAGCGCCTCGTCGCAATCAAGGCACTGCGGCTGAATACCGGTGACCCGGCGGCGGGCGAACGGTTCCTGCGCGAGATCAGGTATCTCGCACAACTGCAGCACCCGCACATCCTGCCGCTGTTCGACTCCGGTGATGCCCTGGGCCTGCTCTACTACGTCACGTCCTACCTCGAGGGAGAATCGCTGCGCCGGCGCCTCGAGGTTTCTCCAGGACACCGCCTGGCGCTGGGCGAAGCGCTCCACGTGGTCCGCGAGGTGGCCGACGCACTCGACTACGCACACGAGCGCAACATCCTGCATCGTGACGTGAAGCCGGAAAACATCCTCCTCCACGACGAACACGCCCTCGTTGCCGACTTCGGCATCGCCCGCGCCATCCAGCTCGCCGACGAAGCAATGCTCACGGCAACAGGCATCGCGATCGGCACGCCGGCGTACATGAGCCCGGAGCAACTGGCGGCGGACCGGCAGCTGGACGCGCGCAGCGACGTCTACGGACTGGCGTGCGTCTTCTACGAGATGCTGGTGGGCGCACCGCCGTTCATGGGGGTGCGCGGCGTCGTCAACAATGCGCTCAAGTTCACGACCGTGCCTGCACTCGTGAGTGCGGTGCGCGACGACACACCACTGCAGATCGAGAAGACCATGCGCAAAGCGCTGGCCCTGGACCCGGCAGCCCGATACCAATCCGCCGGTGCGTTCGTGGCGGCACTCGACCGGCGCGCCAGCGGGACGTGACCCGATGACGCGCGCGCCGCGCCTACTTGAACGCGCTCAACCCCGTCACCGCCTGGCCAAGTATGAGGGTATGCACGTCGTGCGTGCCCTCGTAGGTGTACACGCTCTCCAGGTTCGCCATGTGCCGCATGGCGCTGTACTCGGCCAGGATGCCATTCGCGCCGAGCAGCCGGCGCGCCTCGCGCGCGATGTCCGTCGCCATGTTCACGTTGTTCCGCTTGGCAAGCGAGACCTGCTGGGGCGTGAAGGTGCCCGCGTCCTTCAGGCGGCCCAGGTGCAATGACACGAGCTGCGCCTTCACGATCTCGGTGAGCATGTCGGCCAGGCGCGCCTGCTGGATCTGAAATCCGCCAATGGGCCGGTCGAACATCACCCGTTGCTGCGCATAATCCAGCGCTTCCTCGAAGCAGGCCATCGCCGCGCCCATCGCGCCCCACGAGATGCCATAGCGGGCCTGCGTGAGGCACATCAACGGACTCTTGAGTCCACCAGACGTGGGCAGCAAGGCGTCAGCGGGCAGGCGCACGTCCTGGAATACAAGTTCGCTCGTATCACTTGCGCGAAGCGACAGCTTGCCCTTCTGGTCCTTTGCGGAAAAGCCCGGGGTGTTCGTGGGGACGATGAAGCCGCGAATGGACTTGTCGCTCGGGTCGCCATTGGTCTTTGCCCACACAATGCAGATGTGCGCGGTGGATCCATTGGTGATCCACATCTTGGAGCCGTTGAGGATCCACGACCCATCGCCCTGCTCCTTCGCCATGGTGACCATGCCGCTGGGATTGGACCCGTAGTCCGGTTCCGTGAGTCCGAAGCAGCCAATGATCTCGCCCGTTGCCATCTTTGGGAGGTGCGCGTGCTTCTGCGCTTCCGACCCGAAGGCGTAGATGGGATACATGGCCAGCGCGCCCTGCACGCTGGCGAACGAACGGACACCGGAGTCACCACGCTCGAGCTCCTGCATGATGAGGCCGTACTGCACGTTGTTGAGGCCCGCGCAGCCGTACACCTCGGGCAGGTTGGCGCCGAAGACGCCCAGCTCGCCCATTTCAGGAATCAGTTCCTTCGGAAAGCGGCCCTGCACGTAGGCATCGCCGATGATGGGCAGCACGCGCTCGTCCACGAAACGCCGCACGCTGTCGCGCACTGCACGTTCCTCCTCGGAGAGCACACTGTCGATATTGTAGAAGTCGAGCATCGATCGCGGATGGGAATGGGAAGTTAACGGTGAAAGATATCATGCTGACCGTGGACGCGAACATCCTGACGCCGCGTGCCGCGCAGCCTATATTCGCCCGCTCGTCGCAGTCCGCCGCACCAGCCCTTCACCACCTTCGTCATGCGCCGCAATCCGGCCGTCCTGTTCGCGCTCGTCTTCCTTGCATCGGCCAGCGCGTTGGCCGCACAGTCCACGAGCAAGCGCCCACTGCGCGCCAACGATCTCTACGCGTTGCGCGGCGTCAACGACCCGCAGCTGTCGCCCGATGGGGCGTGGGTGGCCTATGCCGTGTCAGCCATCGATTCCGCGAAGGACAAGTCCGATACCGACCTGTGGATGTCGAGTTGGGACGGCACGCAGAGCATTCGCCTCACGTCCACGCCGGACGGGGAGAGCGCGCCGCGCTGGAGTCCGGACAACCGCTACCTGGCCTTCGTATCGGGGCGGCAGGATGGCAAGGGCGGGCAGGTCTGGCTACTGGACCGCCGCGGTGGCGAGGCGCAGCGCCTCACCACCGTGAAGGGCGGCATCTCGGACTTTGCGTGGTCGCCCGATGCGAAGCGGCTGGTGCTGGTCCTCGACGAGGAAACGGACTCCGTTGCGCGAAAGGACACGGCGACGCACGCGACACCGAAGCCCATCGTCATCGACCGATACAACTTCAAGCGCGACGTCGCGGGGTATCTCGGCACCAAGAGAACGCACCTCGCGCTGCTCGACGTTGCGACGAAGAAGATCGACTCACTCACGAGCGCCATTTTCGACGACGACCTGCCGAGCTGGTCGCCTGATGGCATGCGCATCGCCTTCGTCCGCACGCCCATCTCCGAGCCGGGCAAGGGCCGTGAGAGCGACGTCTTCGTCATGGACGCTCGAAGGGGCGCCTTACCGAAGCAGCTCACGACCTTCGATGGCCCCGACGGCGGGCGGCCCGCATGGTCGCCGGACGGACGGTGGATTGCCTTCGTGCGTGGCGACGAACCCAGGTACAGTGCGTACAGCATCAACAAGCTCGCCGTCGTCACCAGCGACGGCAGTGCACCGGCGCGGGTGGTGACGTCGCGCCTCGATCGCCCCGTGTCCGGCGTGCGCTTCGCCGCGGACGGACAGTCGGTATTCGCGACACTCTCCGATGATCGCGCTGAACCGCTCGTGCGCATTCGCCTGGCGGATGGCAGCGTGGACCGCCTGCTCGCCGGCCGTCGCGTGGTGCTCGCGTACAGCGCGTTGCCCGATGGCCGCACGGCCGTGCTGCTCTCCACGCCGGACCGCGCGCCCGAGGTCTACGCGCTCGACGGGTCGACGCCGCGCCAGCTCTCGCACCAGAACGACTCGCTGTTCGCGCAGCTCTCGCTCACCACCGTCGAGGACATGACGTCGAAGAGCAAGGACGGCACCGAGGTGCACTCCCTGCTCTACCGCCCGCTCGGCGGTGCTGCTGGCGTGCGTGCCCCAACGTTGCTCTACATTCACGGCGGTCCCAATGGCCAGGACGGTTATCGCTTCGACTTCGACCGGCAACTGTTCGCGGCGAACGGCTACGCAGTGCTCGGCGTGAATTACCGGGGCTCGTCTGGGCGTGGCATGGAGTACCAGCGCGCCATCTTCGCGGACTGGGGCAACAAGGAGGTGCAGGACCTGCTCGGTGCCGTGGACCAGGCCATCGCCCTGGGCGTTGCGGATCCCAACCGGCTGGGCATCGGCGGGTGGAGCTACGGTGGCATCCTCACGGATTACACCATTGCCACAACGCAGCGGTTCAAGGGAGCGGTGAGCGGCGCGGGCAGCGCGCTGCAGCTGTCGATGTATGGCATCGACCAGTACATCTCGCAGTACGACCTCGAGATCGGCGTGCCGTGGAAGGAGCAGGAGAAGTGGCTGAAAATTTCCTACCCGTTCTTTCACGCCGACCGCATCACGACGCCTACGCTGTTCATGGGCGGCCAGAACGACTTCAACGTGCCCATTGCCGGCGGGGAGCAGATGTACCAGGCGCTCCGCACGCTCGGCATCGATACGCAGCTGGTGATCTATCCCAATTCATTCCACGGCATCACGGTGCCCAGCTATCGCGCGGATCGCTACGCGCGCTTCCTGGGATGGTACGACAAGTACGTGAAGGGCTCCACGACGGCAATGCTGCCGTAGAGCGAAGCACACCGAAGCCGTCCTCTGCGTTTTTCGTATTCCTCCGTGTCCTCTGCGTCCTCTGTGGTTCAAGCAGTTGCTGTTTGAACCACAGAGGACACAGAGAACACGGAGAACAGCGACAACTTTTACTCCGCGCGCGCCGCCTGGCGCACCAGCGTCTGCGCATCTGGCGCTCGGCCAACACGCGTCGCGAGATCGCGGCGCGCAGAGGGCGCAATGCCCACCTCACGACACTTGGCGCGGAAGGTCGCACCGTGGTCGATCGCGCGCTCCGTTTCATCCTGCCACTGGTGCACCATCTCGTGCAGCAGCGTGTGCAACGCCTCGGGCCAGCCGTGCTTCAGCACGTGCGCCCGGCTGATGGCGATCTCGGCACCGGTGCCGCCGCGCGTGCCGGCGGTGTAGTGCCCCAGCCTGCTCTTCATTCGGCGGGACACGCGAATGGGCACCGGCTTGAGCCGGCCGTTGAAGTGCCGCGTGTTGTAGCGATGGTGCCACGCGTCGAGCTGCTCCACGATGCCCTCATCACCGGCGTGCGTGCGCTCGCGTCGAGTGGTGGGCGAGCCGGTGAGGATCGGGTACGCGACGATGATTCGCTGCGCTACACGCCGGTCCGCGCGCGTGCGTCCCTCCACGAACATCGCGATGGCGCGCAGCACGGATTCCGGCGCACCGAGATAGCCCTCGTGCACGCGCAACTCACCAGCACCGTAGCTCACCATCACGTTCCGGTTGCGCGTGAGCCGTACCGTCGCGATTCGCTTGAGACCGAGCTGGCGCAACCGCGCAAGCAGCTCGTCCGCGGTGCGCGGATTTGTGCTTTCGAAGCTGAGCTCGAACTGCGGGGTGTCGCGAGTGCCGCGAAAGAACCGCGTCAGCGCCTGAAGCACTTGGTGGGTCCCGGGACGAAGGCATGATCGGACGACGACCAGACGAGCGTGGAGACCTCGATGCTGTCCTTGGACAGGCGAATGCTGTTCACTGAGGACGGGCGCCCGCCGCGCATCCGGTTGGACACGGTGCCTGCCGTGGAAATCACGGTGCCCTTCTTCGTATGCTCGATGTAATGGATGGCGTCCTGGTGATCGTGGCCGCACAGCACCAGGTCCACGGACATGTCGGCAAAGGCACCGAGAATCCGCGAGGTATGCTTCAAGCCGTGCCGCTGCGACAGCTCACCCTTGACGGGATTGTGGTGCATCACCACCACGCGTGCATCGCCCACCGGCGACTCGGTGAACGTCCGCCGGAGGCGGTCGAGTTGCTCGCGCCGCACGATCCCGATGATGGAGAGGTCGCGCACGCGCCATGTCAGCGACTTGGCCACCACGCCATGCGATGTGTTCAGTCCGGCGAGCGTGACGCCCGGCACGCGCACCACCGGCTCGATGTCCTCGTCGATGAAGCTGCGGTAGTTCTCGAGCATCTTGTGGTCGTCACCCAGCGCAAAGGGTGACTTCCACCACGCCACGTCGTGGTTGCCCGGAATGCAGAGCACCTTGCTCGTTTCCTCGGCCATGCGGATGAACGCGCGCGCGCTCTGGAATTCGCCCGAGCGTGCACGCTGCGACAGGTCACCCGAGATGGCCACCACGTCGAAGCGATACTGCTGGATCAACGTCTCCATCGCCTCGTACTGCTCGGGTACGGCCGGATGGCCGAAGTGCAGGTCCGAGCAGTGGAAGATGGTGGTGGTGGTCACAGCCGAGCGATGATGGCGTCGGTGAACTGGTCGGTGGACGCAGTGCCGCCGAGGTCGCCGGTGGTGTGCGTGCCCTCGCGGATGACCGCCTCCAGGGCAGTGCGAATGCGAGCGGCGCGCTCGCTGTCGTTCATGTAGTCGAGCATCATGCATGCGGCCAGGATGAGTGCCCCAGGGTTTGCAACTCCCTTGCCCGCGATGTCTGGCGCCGTGCCATGCACGGCTTCGAAGATGGCGCAGCCCTGCCCGATGTTGGCGCCCGGAGCAAGGCCGAGCCCGCCTACCAGTCCGGAAATCTGGTCGGAGAGGATGTCGCCGAAGAGGTTGGTCGTGACGATCACGTCGAACTTTTCCGGGTGCAGCACGAGGTTCATCGCGGCCGCGTCCACGATCATTTCCGCGAACTGCACGCC
>JAYVNZ010000125.1:0-28516 GCA_043758185.1 Gemmatimonadaceae bacterium
GTGACGCGACGAGCATAGATGTTCGCGCAGTAGCTCAGCATGAGTCGCGTGATGGGCCAGTTCACCACCGTCACTCGGCCATGCTGGTACCTCGAACCGACAACGAGGTCGGCATCCGCGATGGCCGTGAGAAATTGCGGCAGGTGCATCGGGTCGTGCGAGAAGTCGGCGTCCATCTCGAGCACGTACGCGTAGTCGCGATCGAGCGCCCAGCGAAAGCCGGCAAGATACGCGGTCCCCAGCCCCATCTTGCGCGCCCGGTGCAGGACATGCACGCGCGGATTGGCCTCCACCACGGCATCCACCACGCCACCGGTCCCGTCCGGGGATCCGTCGTCAACGACAAGGATTTCCAACCGGATGTCCTGGGCGAGCACGCGATCGATCAGGCGCTCGATGTTTTCCCGCTCATTGTACGTGGGGACGATGACCAGGGCCTTCTCAGGCACGGGACCTCCGCTCAGCTACGGCACCCGCCGCGAGCGCCAGCACTGCGAGCGCGATGGCGGCGAGCGTGATCGCCATCCCGCTGTCGACAGCCGCGTCGCGGAAGGTGAGCTCCACCTGCCGTGCCCCGGCCGGAAGCGGCACGCCGATGAGGTTGAAATCCGCGCGGTACACGGGCTGTACCCGGCCGTCGATCGTTGCGGTCCAACCCGGAAAATAGTTCTCCGATACCACCAGTGCGGAACCCGCCGTCGCCGGCGCACTCAGCGCGATCGAGGCTCGGCCCGGTGCGTAGCGTGACGTCGACGCAGTGATTGCCGACGGGGCCGGAGGGGCGGCAATCGGCGCTGGGGAGATCGCGGCGTCATCGGCGAAGGCCGCGATCCGCAAGGGATCGAAGCGCGGGTCGAGTACGGCGCCACGCACGTCGGCGTCCGACGCCTTCGTCATTGCCGACGCGACCCAGGCGTACGGATTGTTGCCGGGCAGTCGATACAGATACGCGGTGGAACCCGTGGAATTCTTGACCGGTCCCGCCAACAACTTCAGCTGCGAATCCGGGACCACGACGTTGGTGTAGAGATAGCGCGCGTTCTCGTGGCGCCAGAAGGACGGCGACATGATGGAAGGCGCCGGCCGACCAGTGGTGTCCATGATGAGCTGGTCATAGCGCCCCAACTCGTTTCCGTGATACCCGGTAATGGAGCGGATACCATGGACCATGAAGCCGGTGCCCTTCCCGGCCATGTCGCGCCCGAAATACGGATCAGCGGGACTGATGCCCTCAGCCGACAGTGCCTTCACCAGCACGCGCCCGGGCTCAGGTTGCGCCTTCAGGAACGCAATGACCGGATCACTGGCGAATTGCACCCGGGCGGGTGGCGTGAAGAGCCAGTACTTGCGCCCGATGCTCCAGAGATCCGCGCCAATGATGAGAGGCAGCGCGATGGCGAGGACCCTCAGCTCCAGGCGCCCGCGCAGGTACCCAAGGATAGCGAGGCCCGCGAGCGCAACGAAGAGGAAGCTGCGCCACGCACCGATCAATAGCTCGCCATGGTTGCCGGACCGCACCTGTTCCGCGATCTGGGGCACGACGCCGGGATCGTAGCCATTCTGTGCCGCAATGTTCTGCGCGAAGTCGTTCACCATCCCGTTCGTCATGGTGCCAATGAGCCCCGCACTGGCAAGCACGGCGACCAAACCTCCGAAGGCAATCCAGCCCATCGTGACACGACGGCTCGCCGTGCGCTCCAGGACACGCTCGGTGCCAAGCGCGGCAAGAATGCTCATCGCGAAGGCGAATACATAGATAATGGTGCTGGGCGCCCGAAAGAACTTGGTTCCGGGGACAAGCTCGTAGACGATCCGGAAGAACGGCGTTTCCCCACCGAGCATCCACAGCAACGCCACCACCAGGGTGCCCACCCAGAACCGCCGGAACGCGCGTCGCTCCGCTCCACCAAGTGCAAGCGATGCGAGCAGCAGGACGGCGCCGCCGATGTACTCGGAGTGAAAGTGTATTGTATTGGGCCCGTAATACTTGTCGAGGATGCCCGTGAACTGCGGCAAGTACATGTTGAACAGTTCGACGACGGGAAACGAGTACGCCGTCGCGAAGTCGTAGCCCTGCCCTGCCGAGCGAGGTGAAAACGGCAGGTATTCCCGCAGCGGGGCGAACTGCACGGCCCCCATCGCCATGCCCAGCAGCACGGCGCCAAGCGCAAACGACAGCCTTCGGACCGCCGTTCGACGGTCGAGCTTCACGCCATGCGCGTCACTCCCGAAGGCGAGAAACAGCGCAAACGCGCCGGCGACGAGAAGGTGGTACTGCACGAGCTGCGGATGCGGCGCCAATATCGCGAGTCCGATGACAAGCGCGAGCGCTCCCCACGCCCAGTCTCGGCCGTCACGCATGCCGCGAACGAGCATCCACAGCGACAGAGGCAGCAGCGCGCTCACGAAGAGCTTGCCGTCATGTCCCGGCGATGCATACGAAGCGATCGGCCCGCAGAGCAGGTACGACATGCCGCCGACGAGGGACGCCGTGAAGCCCAATCCCCACACGCGAAGGAAACCGTAGGTGAGGAATCCCGCCAGGAAGGTGTGAATGATGAATCCCCACGTCATCCCGACGTCGGTTCCAACGAGCGCCCGGAGCAGCTGGGTAGGGTAAAAAATGTCGCCGTGCATGGCGGCGACATAGGGCAGGCCGCCATACATGTACGGATTCCAGTGCGGGATGCCCTGCCCCGCGCGCAGCATCTGCACGGCGAAATCCCGGAACGCGAAGCCGGCAATGAACTGGTCACTGTGCGGGTTCACCAGGAATTGCCCACGCAGCGCCGGATAAGCGAGCGCCATCGTGGCCAGCGCATACCAGAGCGCGGCCCAGCCTGTTGCGAAGCGCGGCGCCGATGTCGAGGGCGCCGCGGAAGATCTGTCAGGTCGGGACATCCGAAGGGTCGGTAGTCGGCGAACGTCGGCGCATCCGGTAATGCGCCCAGAACACGATGGCTGGTATGACTTCGAGCAGGGTCAACCAGAGACGAGACGTCACCGTCACGAGCGACGCCTGGGGATATGTTGCGAGTCCGGCAAGCTGGAGAAACTGTAGCATGGCCACCTCACGGAAGCCCACGCCGGCCGGGGCGAAGAGAAAAATGTAACCGATGAGGTAGGAACTCGTGTAAGCTGCCAGATACGACGGATACGCGCCAGCCGCAAACCCGAGTACTCCACGCATGAACAATTGGAACGCGGCCCCATAGACGAGCCAGGCCACCGTGTTGCCGACCAGCGAATAGACAATGGCGCGCGCCGGTAGGGTTGCCGTCAGGGGACGACCGACGACCTTTCCAAGAAGCGGCGCAAGCCGGGGAATGATGAACGGCAGCAGCAGCAGCGCTGCGATCGCGGCCATCACCGCGCCGATTGCCGCTCCGCGCATCTGCGGCGGCACCTGACGGATGAGCAGCGCTCTGCCGCTCACCAGCGCGACGACGAACCCTGCGACGATATTCACGAACGTACCCAGCAAGGCAGATCCCGATGCCGCAACCGGGGACACGTCGAGCTGTCGGGCCATCGCGCCCATGACACCAATCTGCCAGACCTTGCCCGGTATGTATCGGCCGAGGTTCGACACGCTCCAGACACGCGCCGCACTCCAGAATGGCAAGTGCGCATCCCAGCACGCCAGCACGGATCGCCACGTCTGCACGAGCACGGCGTGGGCAAGCAGGAACACAAGGCCGGACAGCGCGATCATGCTCCAGTCGGGGTGCGTGTCGAGCGGGTTAGCGCGGAGGTCAGCCAACCCCTGCACGAGGTTGACACTCACCCTCGCCACCACGTACGCCGCCAGCGCCCAGCCGACGGCGCGCAGCACCGTCCTACGTCGCGCCGCTTCCAATGACGGACCCGTAGACTTCCGCGTACTTGCGCGCCACCGACTCCGGCGCAAAGGTGGCCAGCGCATGCAGGCGACCCGCTGCGCCAAGTGCCGCACCCAGGTCGTCGCGCTCCAGCAACGACCGGATTGCCGCAGCGAGCGCCGCCGCCGAGCGTTCCCGCACGAGCATGCCGGTACGGTCGTGCTGGACCACGTCGGGAAGGCCGCCGGAGTCGAATGCGATCACCGGCGTCTCGCACAGCTGCGCCTCGACGGCCACAAGACCGAGTCCCTCCTCGGTGGAGGGAACAACGAGTGCCAGCGCCCGCTGGTAGAACGCCGGCAACGCGGGCTGCTTCACGGCACCATGGAATGTGACGCGACCGCTGAGTCCAAGCGTGGCGACCCGTGTCGCGAGTGCGGCGCGATCCGGCCCGTCGCCCACGATATCGAGCCCCATGTCCGCTGGAAGTTGCGCCAGCGCCTCGAGCAGCAGGTCGATGCCCTTCTGCGGCATCAGGCGGCCCACGAACAGCAGCCTCCGGTGCCGAGCGCCGAGCGGACCAGGTTCGAAGAGATCAGTGGCGACCGGCATGGGCGCAACGATCGGCGCCTGCATGCTGACGACGGACTGCGCCTCCGCCGAGAGCCAGCGTGACACGGCGGTCACCGCGGCGGAGTGCTGCATCACGTGCCGAAACGCCGGACGCGACACCGGGATATTCCGCGCCATGCGCACGTCGGTGCCATGCAGCGTCGTGACGAGTGGGATGCCGGCCATCCGCGCAACCCACGTGGCAGCGAGCCCGTTGGGGAACCACCAATGGGCATGCACGACGTCGGGGTTGAACTCGCGCCGGGCATGAACGCCCGCCTGGAACTCCGCGCCCAGGAACCCGACGAGCGTGAAGCGCGCACTCCACGTGTCGCGCACCTGCTCGGCCATGTTACCGCCATAGGCGAGCGTTTCGTAGCGCCGGGGCGCATAGCGGAAGCGCTGCACTTCCACGCCATGCATGGACTCGTGCGCGATGAGGCCCGTTGCGCCGGGGGCGACGACGCGCACGTTCACCCCTTCGCCCGTGAGCGCGCGCGCGAGGCGCAGGATGAAGGAACCGGCGGCATCGCCATCGTCGCGAGGGAACGAATGTGTCAGGAAGAGGACGTTCATCAACCGGGAGACTTGGCGTCGGTCGAGCGGAATTCATCGAGGCGGCGGCGCAACTCGCGCACTTCCGCGCGCTGCCCGGCAATCTGTTCGCCAAGGATGCCTGCGGCGAAGAGGATGCCGCCGAGGGTGAGGCAGGTGGTGATCAGCGTCCACACCCAGCGATAACCCACGTGCTGGATCGCGAGGGCAAGCAGTGCCAACACGCCCGCCAGGAACCCGATGGTGAACAGGCCCACGCCCAGCATGCCGAAAAGGAGCAACGGCTTCTTGCCGAAGTTCAGGTCGAACCACACGGACAGCATGTCGAGGACACCGACCGGAATACGCGAGAGGCCGAACTTGGACCGGCCGGCATGACGCGGATACAGCGGCACCGGAATCTCGGTGACCGTGAAGCCCTCCGCCGCCGCAATCACGATCATGTAGCGGTGCCAGTCCGGACGCACCGGTAACGCATCCATGACTTCGCGCCGATAGGCCTTCACCGAGTTCAGGTCCTTGACCGGTACGTTGAACAGCGTCCGGCTCAACCGGTTGTAGATGCCCGAGACGAACGCCTTCTCGTACTTGCCTTCCTTGAAGCCCGTGACCATGTCGGCACGATTTTCCAGGATGGGCGCCACGAGACGCGGAATATCCTCGGGCCGGAACTGCAGATCGGCGGGATAGAACACCAGCACGGGCCCTGTCGAATGCAGGTAGCCTGTCCGGAGCGCGTCGGCAATGCCGCGCTTGGCGCGATGACGAACGGCGTGAAGGAACGCATACTGGCTCTGCAGGCGCTGCAGTACTGCCCAGCTATCGTCCACGGAGCCGTCATCCACGACGACGACCTCGTAGCGGGTGGCCGGATGCGCCGCGAACGCCGCCGCGGCGAGTTCCATGAACAGGGGAAGATTCTCCGCCTCGTCCTTGGCCGGTACGAGCACGGACACGTCCACCTGCTGCTGCGGTGAGTCGGAGAACGGCGTCAGGGAGCGCGCGCGTTCGTCCGTCATCATACCCGCTTTCGCATGCGAGCCGAGAGCACGCCCAGCTGGTCGCGGTACTTGGCCACGGTGCGCCGCGCGATCTGGACGCCGGTCTCCTTCAGGATATTGACAATGGCCTGATCGGTGAGCGGATGCTTGGCGTCTTCGTCAGCCACGAGCTTCTGGATCTGCGCCTTGATGCCGCGCGCCGAGACATCTTCGCCGTCGGTGGTGGAGAGCCCGGAGGAAAAGAAGAACTTGAGCGGGAGAACGCCCCGAGGCGTCTGCACGAACTTCTCGTTCGTGACCCGGCTCACCGTGCTCTCGTGCATGCTGATCACCTCGGCCACCTCGCGCAGCGTGAGTGGCTTGAGGAACTGCACGCCCTTCTCGAAGAACTCGCGCTGCCGCTCGACGATGTAGTTCATGACCTTGAGCATCGTCTGCCGCCGCTGCTCGATGGCCTGGATCATCCAGTTGGCCGAGTTCAGCTTGTTCGAGATGAACTCCTTGTTCTCGCCGTCGAACTTCTTCTTGTCCCGGGCAATCTCCTGGTACGCCTTGCTCAGCTTGAGCCGCGGGAGGTTGGCATCGTTCAGGAAGACGTGATACTTGCCGTCGATCTTGTCGACGATGAGGTCGGGAATGATGTAATTGTCGCTCGCGTCGCTGTACACGAGGCCCGGCTTGGGATCGAGCTTCGCGATCTCGTCCGCCGCCTTCTGCACATCGATGGGGCTGATGCCGAACCGCTTGGAGATCTCGCTCCACCGGTGGGCGATGAGCTCATCGAAGCAGTCACGCACGAGGCGGAACGGGACCGAGTGCTCCAGGCCCGCTTCGCGCAATTGCAGCATGAGGCACTCGCGGAGGTCTCGGGCGCCGACGCCCGGCGGATCGAGGCTCTGCACGATCCCGAGCATCTCCTCCGCCTCCCCACCGGTATACGGCTCGATTTCGCGATCGAGTTCCTCGGCCACCTTGGTGACGCTCTCGTTCACGCCTTCGACGATCTTTTCGAGCCCGCACGCGAGGTACCCGTCTTCGTTGATGTTGCCGATGAACTCGTCCGCCAGGTACATCTGACGGCCATTGAGGTCCAGCAGCGAGACCTGATCGCGGAGATGATCCGCGAGGTCGCGCGTATCGACGGTCACCGGCTCGTAGTACTCGCGCTCCTCATGCTCCTCGCGCCTGCCGCCTGCATCGAAGCCGTCGAGGAGGATCTCCTCCCAGTCGATCTCCCCTTTCTCTTCCTTTTCCGCCTCGGTTTCGGGATTGGCCTCTTCCTGCTGCTCCGTACCATCCTCCTCGTCCTCCTCATCCGGCTCGATCATGTCGAGGAACGGATTGTTGAGGAGCTCCTGCTTGAGGTGGTTCTGCAGGTCGAGCAGGGGCATGTAGAGAAGATCCATCGCCTGGTACAGGCGTGGATTGATCTTGAGTTCCTGCTTGAGCTGCGTGTGTTGGCCGAGGCCGGGTCTCATTCGCCGTCTCCGTGCATCTCTCGTTCAAATCTGGCGCGCAAGCGCGCGGACAGCGTGGGGCCCAGGTAGCGCTCAGCAACGGTATCGTCGTACACGAGTTCGCGCACGGTGCCGGAGACCTGCACCTGTCCGTCGAACATGATGTAGGCGCGGTCCACGATATCCAGGGTCTGTTCCACGTTGTGATCGCTGATCAATACGCCGATGCCGCGCGTACGCAAGTTGGCCACGATGGTCTGGATGTCGTGGACGGCAATGGGATCCACGCCGGCAAATGGCTCATCCAGCATCATGAATTTCGGTTCCGACACAAGGGCGCGGGTGATTTCGAGCCGGCGCCGTTCGCCGCCAGACAGTTGGAATGCCTTGCTCCGGCGCAGGTGCTTGATGCTCAATTCGTCCAGCAAGACTTCAAGGCGAGCGACGCGCTGCTCCTTCGAGAGCGGGAGCGTCTCCAGGATCGCCATGATATTGTCCTCGACGGACAACTTCCGGAAGATGGATGGCTCCTGCGAAAGATAGCCGATTCCCTTGCGCGACCGCTGATACATGGGCATGGAGGTGATGTCCACCCCGTCCAGCAGGATGCGGCCCGACAGCGGCTGGATGAGTCCCACGATCATGTAGAAGGTGGTGGTCTTGCCGGCTCCGTTGGGGCCCAGCAATCCAACGATCTCGCCCTGTTGCAGGCGGAGGGCAACGTCGTTGACTACCCGGCGCCGGCGATAGACCTTCGACAACCCCAGCGCCTCGAGCACAATTCCCTGCTCGGCCACCGGTGGCGCGGCGGCGCGCGCGTCGCGCGGCGAGACATGCTCGCCGGTGTGGCGCAACACGTTCGCCACTTCGTCGCGAATCACCGCCAGTTCCGTCCACAGGGCCGGAGTCACCGAGATCCGCGCGGCCGGTTCGAGCAGGCTGCCAACCGAGAGCGTGACAACGCCCTCCGATGCGAGGCGGGGCAGTACCGACGAGGCCAGGTGGGCGCGCACCTGGTCCATGCTCAGCTCCCCCGCTTCGCGCTCGGCATCGCGGCCGGCTGCGCGTTGCGCCTCCAGATGATCGCGACGATAGATGAGGGCCACGCCGTCGAGGGTCGCCCGTCCGTCGCTGTCCGCGGCACTGATGAGCGCGTTCAGCGCGAGCGCGGTGGAGCGATCACCACGCGCCAGGTGGTTGATGAGATTCGCGATCCTCGGCGACTCGAAGGAACCCGTCATTCAGGCTTGGCTGGAACAGCCGGTGATGGGATGGGAGACACTGGGGATGGCACCGGCGCGCGGGTTGGCACACTGGGCCGCGGTGTGCTGCTGCCTGGCCTGCTGTTGGCCTGCGGTGCACGCGATGTATCGGGCTCGACGTAGACACCACCGCAGGGCGGGTCCGACGCAAGAACCTTCACCCGCCGCACCTTGGCGGAATCGAAGGTGACGGTGATGCGCTGGCCGCAGACATAGTTGATGGCCGGCAGCCGGCTCGATGTGTCCTGCGGCGCCAGATGCTGGTAGGATGTCGCCTTCCAGATGGCGACGAGCTCGCGGATACGCGCCTTCGTCACCGTATCGCTTGCCGGAATGGAGTCGAAATACGCCACGATGGTGTCGCCGGTAAGGCGATCCTTCTCGCGCGTCCGGAACTTTGTGGTATCGGGCGTCCCCTCGGCGCTCGCCGCACGGAGCGCGTGCATCTCGCGCACGCGCTGTCCGGGCAGGAGCACGTCAATGGAATCGGCGATGATGGTCTGCGATGCCGAGCTCGCCCGCGCACGGCTCTTTCCCCACACGATGGCGCGCTGCAGCAGGTCATCCGTCACGCGCAGGTCGATGGTGTCCGACTTGAGGATGAGGTCGTCGCTCGTGGCCTCGCTGGAGTTCTTGGCAAGCACGCGCTCCAGCTTCTTCTTCCGCGACAGCAGGTCGATTGTCTCTCCCACGAGCGTGAACGGGCGCCCCTTCGTGCCGGTGATCCGAGGCTTGCGCATCATGCGCAGCAACCCGCTCCCACCGTCCAGATAGAGGGAGTCACCCGTGGCGGTGAGTTCCGGACGTACCACGACCACTTCGCCGGCGGAGGCGACGACGCTGTCCCCATCGAGCCAGATGGTGTTGCCCGTGATGCTTACCGGCGGCTGAGGCTTGCCCTGGGCATTCTTGTCGATGACGGTGAGCGTAGGACGACCCACCGCAATGCCTTTCTGCTTCGGCCGCACCTTGGGAATCGGCTTGAAGTACTCGAGCGAGCTGCCCTTGAGGGTGGAGCCGTTGGGAAGAATCGCATCCACGTTGAGGTACGCCAGCAGCCGATCTTCCCGCTGGAAGTACGTGAGGAAATCGGACTTCAGCTTCACGCGGGGCTCCTTGTAGTCCACGTGACCGATGAAGTAGAAACGGCCCTCGTCGCCGTACACCTCGAGGCTGTCCGACTTGAGCACGATTCCCTGGCTCGGGCACCGCGCGATGACGCCCTGGCCCAGGAAGGAGTTGTACTGCTTGCTCGGCATTTGAAAGCTGCTGACCGACGTGGTCGGCGTGTTGTCGAACTGGAACTGGCAGCGGCCCTTGGGGGCCGACACGGGCTGGGCGCCCAGACACATGGCCGAGACAAGTGCGCCGAGGACGATGAATGCACGGAGGTTCATGTGCCGGGTAGAACGAAGCTTCCGCTGCCCTTCGCTCCCTTCTTGATGTTGAAGTGTGTAAGCTGCGGATCTGACCTGAAGCCGACGCCGGCAACCGTCTGGCCGGGCCGCACGAGTGTGAATGACGTATCGCTCGATACTTCGTTCAACCCCTGCATGTACTTCAGCTGCGGCGAGGAGAGTCGCTTGCCGTCGTTGCTGACGATGACGACGTTGCCGAAGCCCTCCAACGTCTGCTGCCCCACGCTGTAGCGGCCGCGGTCAGCGCTCATCACGCCATCCTTGGTACCGGTCACTGTATTGAACGTGACACGCACCTTCCGCATCTCGAAGCGCGTATTGTCCTCGAACACGAACACGGTATCCGCGAACATTTCGCCGCGCTGCACACCCCTGTCCGTAAGTATCGAGTGCGTGTTGATCAGCACCTGCTCCGCGCTGTCAGCCAGCGTGGCGCGCGTGGCCACGGGTGGCGCACTGCCCTTGTTCCTGCATCCTCCCATGGCCGCGATGCCAGCGGCGAGGACAGCGTACGCGAGCATGCGCATCATGCGACGCGTGCCCGGAGCAGGTCATGCAGGTGGGCCACGCCGACGACGTGGTCTTCGGCATCCAGCACGGGCATGGCCATGACGCCGTGCGTTTCCATCCGGAACGCCACCGCGCTCGCGAGTTCGCCAGCGTGCGCGCATCGCGGGGTGCGCGTCATGATGCGCTCCACCGTCTCGGACAACACTTCGGCGTCACGTTCCATCAATCGTGTCAGGTCTCCCGCAGTAAGTACGCCCAGCACCCTTCCCTCATCGTCGGCGACGACCACGATGCCGCGCTGCTCCGCCAGCACCACCACCGCCTGGCGCAACGTGCTTCCGCGCGGCAGCACCGGCAGCGGTGCGGTCACCATCACGTCCTCGATGCGCGTCACGAGATGCCGGCCCAGCGCACCGCCGGGATGCAGCCTCGCAAAATCCTCTCGGCGAAAGCCGTTGTATTCCAGCAGCGCCACCGCGAGTGCGTCACCGAGCGCCAGTGCCGCCGTGGTGCTCGTGGTGGGAGCCAGGTCGTGCGGACACGCCTCTTCGCGCACCCACGCGTCGAGCGACACGGTGCACAGCCTGGCCAGCGCTGAGTCCGTGTCACCGGTGATGCCGATCGAGCGTACCCCGAGCCCCTGCAGATGTTCGAGGAGGGCGAGCACCTCATCCGACTCGCCCGACTTGGAGAGCAGGATCGCGACGTCGTCTGGCCCCACGATGCCGAGGTCGCCGTGCACGCTATCCATGGGGTGGAGGAATGATGCCGGCGTTCCGGTGGACGTGAGCGTTGCCGCAATCTTGCGCGCGATGAGGCCCGACTTTCCCACACCGCTGACGATGACACGACCGTTGGACTCGGCGATCATTGTCACTGCGGCGGCGAAGCCGGCCCCGATGCGTTCTTCGACCGCGCCGAGCGCGTCGCGTTCGAGGCGTACCACGCGGCGACCGCAGTCGATGATCTGCTCCGCGTTCACGTCTTGGACTCGAAGATGGGAAGCGAGCGCTCGGCGACGTAGCGGTCGGTGACGCCGCGCCACTCGTCGCGCGCCGTGAGCAGCAACTCCGCGAACTCCCGCACCGCGCCCGCGCCGCCTGACCTGGTCAGCGTTACCGCACACGCCTGCTTCACTTCCGTCACCGCGTTCCCCACCGCCACCGGCAGGCCAACGAGCCGCAGCACCGCCATGTCCGGAAAGTCGTCGCCGATGAATGCCGCCTCGGAGGGCGCGATGCCATGCCGGTCCAGCATGGCCAGAAGCGCGGTCAGCTTCTGCGCGTCCGGATCCTGGGCGAGGTCCTCGATGCCCAGCTCCGCCGCACGGAGGCGCACGCTCTCGGAGACCCGGCCGGTGATGATGGCCACGCGAAGGCCGGCCTTCTGCATGAGGTGAATACCCAGTCCGTCCTGGATGTCGTATCGCTTGACTTCCAGCGGACGGCCGTCGACCGCACCGAGATAGATGCCCCCATCGGTGAGCACCCCGTCGACATCGAGGACCACCAGGCGAATGCTGCGGGCCAGCGCCGCGTCGATCATGCGCGGGCGCACGCCCAGACGTCCACGGCCCGGCGAATCAGCGCGTCGAGTTGGTCCAACGGCATCATGTTCGGCCCATCACTCGGCGCATGCGCCGGATCGGGATGCGTTTCCATGAACAATCCGTCTACGCCCACGGCGCATGCCGCCATGGTGAGTGCGGGAATGAACTCCCGCGCGCCTCCACTGGTACCGCCCTCGCCCCGACCTGGCTGCTGCACGCTGTGCGTGGCATCGAAGATCACCGGGGCATTGCCAGCGTCGCGCATGCGTGACACGGCGCGAAAGTCCACCACGAGATCGCCATACCCGAAGAAGGTGCCGCGCTCCGTGGCCGCCACCTCCGCAGAGCCGGCGTGACCGGCGGCGCGATAGCCGTCGCGCACCTTGTCGAGGGCGCCGCGCATGGCTTCGGGGTGCATCCACTGGCCCTTCTTCACGTTCACCGCCTTGCCCGTGGCACCGGCGGCAACCAGCAAGTCCGTCTGGCGCGAGAGGAACGCCGGTATCTGAAGGACGTCGGCAACCTGGCCGGCTGCCTCGCACTGTTCTGGCAGGTGCACGTCCGTGATGATGGGGAGCCCGGTGGCGCGGCGCACACGATCCAGTGCCGCGAGACCCTCTTCCAGCCCGGGCCCGCGGAACGCTCCGGAGTTCGATCGGTTTGCCTTGTCGAAGCTTGCCTTGAAGATGATGCCACCCGGCACATGTCCGGCAAGGCGCGCGAGATGCTCGCCAACGCGGAGGTTGAGCGCGTCGTCTTCCAGCACGCATGGGCCGGCGATGAGGAAGAGCGCGTCGCGCTTGAAGTGCACCTGCGTCACGACCGGGCCGGTACGGATACGGGGGCACCTGTCGCGATGGTCGCCTTGCGCCGCTTCGCCGTTTCAGCCGCCGCGATGAATCCGGCAAATAATGGATGAGGACGAGTCGGGCGCGACTGCAGTTCCGGATGAAACTGGCATCCGATGAACCACGGGTGCGCGGGGAATTCCACGATTTCCACGAGTTGGCCGTCAGGAGACAACCCGCTCAACCGCAGGCCATGCTCGACGAACATGTCGCGGTACTGGTTGGATACCTCGTACCGATGGCGATGGCGCTCGCTCACCTCAGCCACCCCGTAGACGTCGGCAGCACGTGAGCCGCGCGCCAGGCGGCACGGATAGGCACCGAGCCGCATGGTTCCACCCATGTCCGTCACGTGCTGCTGGGACTCCATCAGCGCGATGACTGCGTTGTCGCACTCGGGCGCGAACTCGGACGAGTGGCTGTCATCCAGGCCGCAGACGTTGCGTGCGAACTCGATGATGGCCGTCTGCATCCCGAGACAGATGCCGAAGAACGGCACGCCATTCTCGCGCGCTGCACGGATGGCCTCCACCATGCCTTCCACACCGCGCACACCAAAGCCTCCAGGCACCAGCAGCGCGTCATGCTCGGCCAGAATGCGCCGCGCCGTGGCCGCGTCCACGAAATCGTCGCTCGACACCCAGGAGATGTCGACGCCCACGTCATTGGCGATGCCGCCGTGAATGAGCGACTCCTGCACGCTCTTGTAGCTGTCCACGAAGTCCGTGTACTTGCCCACCACCGCCACGCGCACGCGCTCGTGTGGTGCCATGATGCGCTGCACCATCTCCTTCCACGGTGCGAGCTCCGGCGCCGGCCGATCGAGACCGAATTTCTGGAGCACCTTGTCGTCGAACCCCTGCTCCTTGAATTTGAGCGGAATCTGGTAGATGGACTTCACGTCGGGCGACTCGATCACCGCGCCGAACTCCACGTTGCAGAACAGGGCAATCTTGCGCTTGATATCGTCAGAGAGCGGGCGCTCCGTGCGCACGATGAGGATATCCGGCTGGATTCCAAGCTGCATGAGTTCGCGCACGGAGTGCTGCGTCGGCTTGGTCTTGAGCTCTCCCGCGGCCGCGATGTACGGGATGAGCGTGAGGTGCACGAAAATGGCGTTCTCTCGACCGACGTCATGCCGGAACTGGCGAATGGCCTCGAGGAACGGTTGCGACTCGATGTCGCCCACCGTGCCGCCGATCTCGACGATCACGATGTCGTTCTCGGGTGCCACGCGCCGCATGGCGCTCTTGATCTCGTCGGTGATGTGCGGAATCACCTGCACCGTGGAGCCGAGGTATTCTCCGCGGCGCTCCTTGGTGATGACGTTGAGGTAGATGCGCCCCGTCGTCACGTTGTTCGCCTGCGAGAGCGAGCGATCGATGAACCGCTCGTAGTGGCCGAGGTCGAGGTCGGTTTCCGCACCGTCGTCGGTGACGAACACTTCGCCGTGCTGGAACGGCGACATGGTGCCCGGATCGACGTTGAGGTACGGGTCGAACTTCATCATCGTCACGCGGAGGCCACGCTCGACCAGCAGGCGCCCGAGCGACGCGGCCGCGATCCCCTTGCCGAGCGAGGAAACGACCCCGCCGGTCACGAAGATGAATTTCGTCGTCTGCTGCCGGGTGCTCGTCTGCATCAACTCTCGGTCATGGTGAAGGACGGCCAATCACGATTGGCGCGCTCGAGGTCTGCTTCTGTATCGATGCCCGGTCGCACCGGGCCCTGCACTACCGCCACGCCCATGCGCAGCCCCGCCGCGAGCGGACGCAGTTGCTCCAGCCGCTCGATGCGCTCGAGTGGATGCGCGGGCAGCGCAACCCATCGCGCGAGCGACGCCGGCGTGTACGCGTACACGCCGATATGGTGCAGCACCCGTGCGTCGCGCTCTGCCACGTCGGCGTTGTCGCGCAGGTACGGAATTGCCGCGCGGGAAAAATACATCGCCGCACCTGCATCGTCTGTCACGACCTTCACGGTGTCGGGACGGTCGAGCGCCTCCTCTGACGCGAGTGCAGCGGCGGTGCCGAGCGGATGCGTGCGCTGCGTGACCTGAAGCAGCGCACCGCGAACGGCGGCGCCAGAGACGAAGGGTTCGTCGCCCTGCACGTTCACGATGGCATCGAAGCCCTTGAAGGCGCTGGAGGCAACCACTTCCGCCACGCGATCAGTTCCCGAAGGGTGCGCCGGCGCGGTCAACACGGCTTCGCCGCCTGCCTCGCGGACGCGTTGGGCGATTTCCTCGCTGTCCGTAGCCACGACGATGCGGTCCGCCACGCGAAGCGCGGCAACTCGCTCGAGCACCCGCACGATGATGGGGACCCCCGCCAAGAGGCGTAGTGGTTTGCGGGGGAGTCGCGTGGCGCCCAGTCGGGCTGGAATGACGACGAGCGTCTTCACGCGAGGCGGGGCCGGGCTGCAACTTTCACGCCAAAGAAGATAGCATTGCGGCAGTCGCTCCGCCAGACCCGCAATCCGGCGAAACCCCTTCCAAAACGCCTGGATGAACCTCCTTGTCCGGCCCCGCTATTTCCCCAGCGAGAGGCCGAGGCTGATCTTGTGTCCCCTGCTCTTCGCGACGTCCACGGTGTAGTCGATCCGGAGCGCGCTGAGCCCCAGGCCAATGCCAATCTCCTGCTCGAGGCTTGGCAGGCTACCCACGCCAGCAGAGCCCATGATGTGCCGGAAGGTGACGACAGGCGCACCCACCAGGGGCAACAGCACCCGATCCACAGGAACGACATACCGGCTCTCGACAAACAGCATCTCGTCGCCGCCGAATTCGAGTTGCTCGAGAACGGGCAGCGTCCCACTGCCGCCGAGATACGTGTAGCGCGCGCGGGCGACACCCTTCCCCGTTGTCGCGACACCGTGTGCCCTGAAGTGCAGGCTTTGCGTGCCGAATGTCGGAAAGTTCACCCGCCCATCGAGGGTGACTTGCGTGAAATTGCCAGTGCCCGCGACGGTCGTGAAGCTGCGCTCCAGTTCGGCACGCAGGCGCGCAGTGACCAACCCCGTGGTGTCGTTGAGTTCTGCACCCACCAGCCCGGAGCCGATTGAGCCAGCCTCCACCTGCGGATTGGGCCGAGCGATCTTCTCGATGGATTTACGGCCCTTGATGCTGAAGACATTTCCGGCTGCGGTGATTGGCCGAACCTGTTCGTACCGGCCCCCGACGAACGGCTCGAGCTGGAATCCCGGACGCGTCACAAGTCCGAAGAGGCGCCCTTCTCCTCCCTTCGACCTGAAATAGTTGCGTGTGTCGATGCCCCCGAAGAACGTGGTCGCAGAGTTCACGAGATCGCTGTAGTTCCACGACTCGTTGTTGCGCGTGAACTGGCCCGCGCGCCCGGCAAAGCGCACGGCGCCCCCTTCGTTGACGCGGAGGTTGACTCCCGGATCCAGAACGCCCAGCCGAGAGCGATAGGTCACGAACGGCTCGAGTTCGACGAGACCGGAGGGAGGGCGGATCAGGAGACCCGCCGGAAGCGACAACCCATCCACGCGATCGTACGACGGAATCATGAGTCCCTTGATACCCGCCGGCTGTACCAGTGGAATGGACGTCGCGACGCGCGTCTCCCGATAGTCCAGCAGGTAGCCGCCCTGCTGCGCGGTGACGTCATACGCGTCGTCGCGGTAGTTCTCGATGCGCCCGTCCACTCGACCAAGTGTGGTGGTGGCTACCGTGCCGCCGATCGCCACAGCGTGCCCGGTGATCTCCGCCCCGGGCCGCAGGAACAGGTCGGATCCGATGACGACGACGTTGCCTTGGACCTTGCTGGCCAGATACGTGGGCCGGCCGATGACGATGAGCGTGGTGGTGACGGTACTGTCGCGCGGCAGCTCGAGCCGGGCCGAACCGGCGATCACGGTGTGTGGCTGGGCGTTGGCCTCCCGAATGAACTCGGCAGACCGTCGGCCGTCTCCGGCACGGACCGTCACGGACTGTCCACCCAGCGCCGCGGGTGCAAGCAGCACCAGGGCAATCAGGAACGCTTTCACGCGGCGGCGAGATTGAGGAAATTGCGGAGCAACTGCTTGCCGTTGGGTGTCAGCACGGATTCCGGGTGAAACTGGACCCCCCACACTCTGTGGGTGGCATGGCGAAGCGCGTGAATCTCGTCGGGGTCATCCGCCGAGGTTGCCACGACGCGCAGGGACGGGGGAAGTGTTGCCCGCTCCACGATGAGCGAGTGGTACCGTCCCACTTCCAGGGGCGTGGGCAGACCGTCGAAGAGGTCCTGCCCATCGTGATCGATGCGTGACGTCTTGCCATGCACGGCTCGGGCCGCTCGCACGACGCGCCCGCCGTAGGCCTCGCCGATGGCCTGGTGCCCCAGGCACACGCCGAGAATGGGGATGCGGGCTCCAAGCTGCCGAATGAGGTCCACGGTAATTCCGGCCTGCGCGGGTGCACACGGACCGGGCGACAGGACCAGCGCGGACGGCGCCATGCGCGCCACCTCGTCCACGGTGGTGGCGTCGTTGCGAATCACGGAGACGTCTGCTCCCAGTTCGCCCAGGTACTGAACGAGGTTGTACGTGAAGGAGTCGTAGTTGTCGATGACGAGGAGCATGAGGTCCTGACCGGTGGTTCGAATGCTGTACACGTGGTACCAGTCCGGCGTTCGCTTCCGGTCAGGCCCTCGGATGATAACTCCGATGTACCTGCCGCAGGTACTCCCGGTCCACGTGCGTGTAGATCTGCGTAGTCGCGATGTCCGAATGGCCGAGCATCTCCTGCACGGCGCGGAGGTCGGCGCCGCCCTCCAGCAGGTGCGTGGCAAAGGAGTGCCGGAGGGTGTGGGGCGAGACGTGCTTGGTGATGCCGGCGCGGTCCACGTGGCCGCGCAGGATCTTCCAGGCGCCCATCCGGGTGAGCGGCTTGCCTCGCGCATTGAGGAACAACACGCCCTTCCCTTCTCCATGCTCGAGCTTCGGCCGCAGTTCACGCAGGTAGACGGCCGCCGCGGTGATTGCCGATCGGCCAATCGGCACGAGCCGTTCCTTGCTGCCCTTGCCGAACACGCGCACCAGCCCCTCCTCGAGCATCAGGTCGCGAACACCCAACGTGATCCATTCGGACACGCGGAGGCCTGCACCATACGCCAGCTCGAGCATCGCGCGATCGCGGAAGACGAGGGTGTCGTCGAGCGTGGGTGAGGCGAGCAGTTGCTGCACTTCCTCGATGGTGAGCACCTCGGGCAGGCTCCGCCACCGCTGCGGCGTCTCCAGCCGCTCGCTGGGGTCTTTCGCGACGATCCCGTCACCAATGAGAAAGCGAAAATAGGTGCGCAAAGCCGAGATGTTCCGGCGAATCGAGGCAGGCGAGAGGCCGAGGTCCTTGAGGTGGTAGACGTACTCGCGCATGACCGTGGCCGTGATGTCGACAGGCGCGGCGACACCCTTGACCTCCGCATACTCCGCGAAGCGCGCGAGGTCGCGCTGGTAGGCCTCGATGGTCCGCGGCGAGAGGCCCTGCTCCAGCGCGATGTAGTCGGTGAACCGGGCCAGCAGGAAGCCGCGCGCGCGCCGCTCGGCGTCGCTCACGACGCTACACGTGGACGAGCGTGGCGGTCGCGAAGCAGGCGATGCCCTCACCCCGACCGATGAATCCCATGCCCTCGTTGGTCTTGCCCTTGATGCTCACGTCTGACGTGTCCACCCCGAGGGCGCCGGCGATGCGAGTGCGCATGGCATCACGATGGGGCGCGATCTTGGGCATTTCCGCAACGACGACGACATCCACCTGGCCCACGAACCACCCCGCCGCGCGAACGCGCGCCACGGCGCGGGACAGCATCTCGATGGAGTCGCGCCCCTTGTTGGCGACGTCGGTATCCGCGAACATCTCGCCGATGTCACCGAGCGCGGCAGCACCGAGAATTGCATCCGTGACGGCGTGCGCAATGGCGTCGCCGTCGGAATGGCCGTGCAGGTGGACGTCGCCCGGGATGGCGATGCCACCCAGCACCAGCGGCCCGCCGGGCGCAAAGCGATGGGAGTCGTAGCCGATGCCGGTGCGCGTCACCGGCGTTCGCCCATGACGGCGATCACGCCGCCGCGACCGCGACCGGCGCGATGATCGAGTAGTCCTGCCGCCGCCGCGCGGACTGGAACCCCGCGTCGTGAATGAGCCGCTCCATCTCCGCGATGGATGTGCGGTGCGTGGTGTTGGCCGCCGACACGACGTTCTCCTCGATCATGAGCGAGCCGAAGTCGTTGCAGCCGAACCGCAACGCCGTCTGGCCCACCTTCATGCCCATGGTCACCCAGCTCGACTGGATGTTGGGGACGTTCTGCAGGGCGATGCGCGAGATGGCGACGGTGCGCAGGTAGTCCACGGCGTCGGTCTTGACCATGTGCGACATGCGCGGGGTGTTCTCCGGCTGCAGGGGCCAGCAGATGAATGCGGTAAAGCCGCCCGTGCGTGCCTGCACTTCGCGGACGCGCTCGAGGTGCTCGAGTCGTTCGGCCAGCGTTTCACCAATGCCGTACATCATGGTGACCGACGTCTTCATTCCTTCCTGGTGCGCGATCTCCATGATCTCGAGCCAGCGATCCGCTCCCGCCTTCTTCTTCGCGACTTCGTCACGCACGCGCTGCACCAGGATCTCGCCGCCGCCGCCGGGAATGGAGTCGAGCCCCGCTTTCTGCAGTTCACGAATCACGTCACGTGCATCCATGCGGTAGAGCTTTGCCCAGAAGTCCACCTCGCTGGGGCTGAAGCCGTGCACGTGAATGGGGTGATACGTCTTGATGTACCTGAGCAGGTCGAGATACCACTCGAACGGGATGTACGGGTTGTGTCCGCCCTGCATGAGGATCTGCACGCCGCCCAGCGCCTTGGCCTCGTCGATCTTGGCGCCGATCTGCTCGTACGACAACGTCCACCCCTCGGCATCCCTAGGCCGGCGGTAGAAGGCGCAGAACCCGCAATCGGCGACGCAGACGTTGGTGTAGTTGATGTTGCGGTCGACGATGTACGTGACCGTGTTGTGCGGATGCAGGCGTTGGCGCACCCGGTCCGCCTCGGCGCCCAGCTCCAGGAGCGGGGCGTTGGTGTAGAAGTCGAGGAGAGTGTTCATGTCACTGCAGACCCGTGATGGAGGAAGCGCTTGTGCTTGCTGCCGCTCGCTCCGCCTGAGAAGGCAGGTCGTTCGCCAAGCCTGCCCTCGAGCGAAGCAAAGGGCTCAGGACGACAGCGACTGGCCAGAGTGAGAGAGCAGGTCCTTCGCTTCGCTCAGGACGACACATTATCGTTTCGATTACGCTGCGGGAAGGAAAGCGAGGGAGCCGTTGGGCACGCGACCGCTGGCGGCGAGCTTGCCGAAAAACGTCGTGAGCCCGGCGAGGTGCTCGTACCGAAGCCCGTAGTCGAGACCCGACAGGTATTCGAGCGCCTTTGAGCGCACCACCCCCGTGGCCACTGCCGCCTGCGCGGCCAGCTGGTCGAGATGCGCCAGGCCCCAGTCGCGGGACTGGATGAGCTGTGCATGAATGGCAAGTGCGCTGGCCACGGGCGTGGTGCGCTGCGCCACCCACACGGCGAAGACGAACGGCAACCCGGTCCACTGCTTCCAGACGTCGCCGAGGTCGTAGACATACGGATAGTCCGCGGCGAGGGCACTGGTGCCAGAGGACAGCAGCAGCGCGGCATCGCCGATGATGAGGCGCGCGTCGTGCCGTTCCGCCCCACTTCGAGCCAGGTCGGCGATCTCTGCGTCGGCGGGCACAAAGGCCGGGCTGGAACGCCACACGTGCTCGAACATCAACTGCAGAAGCGCGACGCTGGTCATCGAGCTGCGACTGACCAGCACGCGCGCGTGGTCGAGCGTCTCCGCCGGGCGGCGGGAGAACAGCATCACGCTGCGCACCGGGCCATCACACGAGATGGCGAGATCGGGCAGGAGGAGATAGCGCGCGGCATCCCTGGCGTATTCCACCGCGGAGATGACACTCACGTCCAGCCCGCCGGCGGCCATGGCGTTGTTGAGGGCCGAGGGAACCCCGTCCACCAGTTCCGCATCCAGCGCCACCACCTTCCGGTCGATGGCGCCATAGACCGGATAGCAGTTGATGTACGGGATGCGGCCAACGCGCATGACTACGCCGCCTCGGCGCGGGGCCGGGGCGGCTGGTCGAACACGCGCAGCACGTTATAGAAGGAGTCACGCTCGGCCGGTACCTTGCCCGCACCGCGAATGATGCGGAGGATCTCGTCCAGCGACATGGCCTGCGACGTGTGCGCGCCGGCTTCGTGATAGATCTTCTCGCGCACCACCGTGCCTTCGAGGTCGTTGACCCCGAAGTGGAGTGACATCTGCGAAATGGCCGGCGTGACCATGATCCAGTGCGACTTCACGTGGGTGAAGTTGTCCAGGAAGAGCCGGCCAACCGCGAGATTCTTCAGGTCGTCGAAGCCCGTTGTTGCGGTGCCGGTGCGCCCCAGCTCCACTCCGAGCTCGTTGTTGTCCGGATGATAGGCGAGCGGGATGTACGCCAGGAAGCCGCCGGTCTCGTCCTGCAGGTCGCGCAGCATGCCGAGGTGGTTGATGCGATCCTCGTATGTCTCCACGTGCCCGTAGAGCATGGTGCAGTTGGTGCGAATGCCGAGTTGGTGGGCGGTGCGGTGAACGTCGATGTATTCGGTGCCGGAGAGCTTCTTCTCGGCAATCGTTGCGCGAACGCCCGGGCTGAACACCTCGGCGCCGCCGCCGGGCATGGTGTCGAGACCGGCTTCACGCAGGCCGATCAGCACATCGCGCACGGACATCTTGTCGATGCGGGCGATGTGCGCGATCTCCACGGCAGTGAGCGCCTTGATGTGCACCTGGGGATGCCGGGCCTTGAGCCCGCGGAACATCTCGCTGTAGTAGGCGAAGTCCGCCTGCATGTCGAGCCCGCCCACGATGTGGAACTCGCGCGTGATGTCCCCGTCGACGCGCGCCGCCTCCTCCCACACCTGGTCCATGGTATAGCGATAGGCGCCGGCCTCCTTGGGCAGGCGCGCATAGGAGCAGAACACGCACGTCTTGCGCAGGATGCAGACGTTGGTGGGGTTGATGTGCTGGTTGGCCGCGAAGGTGACCTGGTCGCCGTTCCGCACCCGATTTGCCGCGTCGGCCAGGGCACCGAGACCCAGCAGGTCTGCCGTGTGGAACAGGAGGGCCCCATCGCCAGGGGTCAACCGTTCGCCAGCGATAACCTTGTCGGCGATGGGCAACAACGCCGTGTCGGTGATGCGCGAGCGGTCGAACGGGACGGCGATGGGCACGGCGGTTTACTCCTTGAAGCGCTTGACGACGATGGAGACGTTGTGGCCGCCGAAACCGGCGCTGTTGCTCAAGACGGCGCGGACATCGCGCCGCTTCATGGTGTTCGGCGTGAAGTCCAGGTCGCCGCACTCCGGATCCGGCGTGAAGTAGTTGATGGTGGGCGGAATCACCCCATCACGCATGGCCAGCGTGGCGGCAATGAACTCCACACCGCCCGCTGCGCCGAGCATGTGGCCCGTCATCGACTTTGTCGAGGAGACACTGATTTGCGACGACGACTCGCCGAACACCGTGGCAATCGCCCTCGCCTCATTAGAATCGTTGAGTGGCGTAGATGTTCCATGGGCGTTCACATAATCCACCTCTGCCGGCGTGAGGCGCGCGTCGGCGAGCGCGCCGCGCATGGCACGCTGCAGCCCCTCGTGATCGGGCAACTGGCCGGTGAGATGGTAGGCATCGCCCGTCGCGCGGTAGCCGCCCATTTCCCCGTAGATCTTTGCGCCACGCGCGAGCGCGTGCTCCAGGAGCTCGAGCACCACGATACCGGCGCCCTCACCCATCACGAAGCCGTCGCGCTCCTTCTCGAACGGACGCGACGCCGTTTCCGGACAGTCGTTACGGGTGGACAGGGCGGTCATGTTGGCGAAGCCGCCAATCGACATCGCGGTGACTGCCGCCTCCGATCCGCCGCAGATCATGATGTCGGCGTCGCCATACTGGATGGTGCGAAATGCATCCCCGATGGCGTGCGCGCTGGTGGCACAGGCAGACACCGTGGCGTAGTTGGGTCCGCGCGCATTGAAGCGCATGGACACCACCCCCGCGGCGATGTCGGCGATGAACATAGGGATGAAGAAGGGGCTGATCTTGCTGGCCCCGCGCTCGCGGTAGGTGTCGTGCTGGTCCTCGAAGCTCTTGAGGCCTCCGATGCCACTGCCGACGATGACGCCGAGGCGGTCAATGTCATAGCCCCCCCCGGTGAGGCCGGCGTCTGCCATGGCTTCCACCGACGCGGCCACCGCGTACTGGGTGTACGGGTCCGCCCGCTTGGCCTCCTTCCGCTCCATGCTGGCAAGCGGATCGAAGCCCTTGAGTTCGCACGCGAACCGCACGGGAAACGTGGAAGGGTCGAACTTCGTGATCGGCGCGGCTCCTGACACGCCGTCCTGCATTGCGCGCCAAGTCGTCGCCACATCGTTTCCGATGGGCGTTACGGCACCGAGACCAGTGACGACGACCCGACGCCGCATTACTCGCCGACCTTGCCGTTCAGATAGGCGACGGCATCGCCGACCGTGCGCAGCTTCTCTGCGTCCTCGTCCGGGATGTCGATGTTGAACTCCTTCTCGAATTCCATCACCAGCTCGACGATGTCGAGGCTGTCGGCCCCGAGATCCTCGATGAAGCTGGCTTCGTCTGTCATCTTGTCGCGCTCGACGCCGAGCTCCTTCTCGATGATGTCACGGACCTTCTTGGCATTGTCGGCCATGGAACTGACTCCTGTTGGGTGTAGAACTAGGGGAAAGCTAGCGAGGGTTCTATGCGTTTGTCACTGTGCTTTTGTGGTGCTGCGCAGGCGTCTCCACGGCACCCTACATCACCATGCCACCATCCACCACGAGCACCTGCCCCGTGATGTACGACGCGAGGTCGGACGCGAGGAACGCGACGGCTCCTGCAATGTCCTGGGGACTGCCTAAGCGGTCCAGCGGAATCTGGCCCGACAGCGCCGACCGCGCCTCGGGAGTCATCGCTGCGGTCATGTCCGTGTCGATGAAGCCGGGGGCGATGGCGTTGACGAGGATGTTGCGCGAGCCCAGCTCCTTGGCCACCGACTTGGTGAGGCCGATGAGCCCCGCCTTGCTGGCGGCGTAGTTCGCCTGCCCCTTGTTGCCGGTGAGTCCCACGATGCTGGCAATGTTGATGATCCGCCCCCAGCGGCGCTTCATCATGCCGCGCGCGGTGGCGCGGATGGCCACGAACGCGCCACGGAGGTTGGCGTCGAGCACCATGTCCCAGTCGTCGTCCTTGATGCGGAACAGGAGGTTATCCCGCGTGAGTCCGGCATTGTTCACCAGGATATCCACCTGGCCGAATGCCTCCTCCACGGCCTGCACAAGGGCGACGACAGATGCGGGATCGCTGACGTCGGCACCGAACCCCTGCGCCGAGGCGCCGATGTCCAGCGCCACCTCGGCCGCGCGCGCCTGGTCGCGCCCCACAACGGCGACCCGGGCACCCGCTTCCGACAGGGTCGTGGCAATGGCGCGGCCAATTCCACGCGTACTCCCCGTCACCAGCGCAGTGCGGCCCGTCAGGTCGATCTTCACAGGGTCACCAGTGTGAGCAAGGCGTCCACCTCGGCGGCTGTGCCGCAGGTGATCACCTTGAGTTCGGGGGCGATTTTCTTGACGAGTCCCTTCAGGACGGCGCCGGGCCCCATCTCCACGAACAGCGCGTCTGCATGCGTTGCGGCAATCGATTCCACTTCGCGCACCCACTGCACGGGGGACGTGAGTTGCTCCACGAGCAGGCGCCGCGCAAGCGCCGCGTCCGTAATGGGTTGGGCGTTTACATTCGCGTACACTGGAAAGCGCGGATCGGCCAGATGTGCCAGGCCAATCGCAGCCTCCAGCCCCGCTGCCGCATCGTCCATGAGCGGCGAGTGGAAGGCGCCGCTGACGTTCAGCGGGATGGCCCGCTTTGCGCCAGCAGCCTTGGCCAGCAGCATTGCGCGGTCGACACCTGCGGGCTCGCCACTGATCACGGTTTGCCCAGGCGAGTTGAAGTTGGCTGGCACCACTACTCCCTCGGCGCTGGCTTCCTCGCAGATCGCCTCGATGGCCGTGGTGAGGTCGCCCAGCAACGCCGCCATGGCGCCGGGACGTTTCCTGCCGGACTCGAACATCAGCTCGCCGCGTGCCCGGACCAGCGCCACCGCCTCCGGAAAGGCGAGTGCATCGGCGGCGTGATAGGCCGTGAACTCTCCAAGGGAATGCCCCGCGGCGGCCACCACCATTGGGCCGAGCACGTCGCGCACCACGGACCAGATAGCGGCGCCATGCGTCAGGAGTGCCGGCTGCGCATTCAACGTCAGGGTCAGCTCGTCGGCCGGCCCCTCGAAACACAGCCGGCTCAGCGGCGAACCGATCACGGCATCCGCCGCCAGGAACGTGTCGCGGGCGGCGGGAAAGCGCTCCGCCAGATCCTTGCCCATGCCTGGCACTTGCGACCCCTGTCCGGGGAACAGCAGCACGACGCTGGGCACGCGCTAGAAGCGAACGACCATGGAGCCCCACGTGAAGCCCGCGCCGAATGCGACGAGCAATGCCGTGGTGCCAGTTTTCACGCGTCCCGACTCGATGGCCTCGTCGAGCGCGATGGGGATGGACGCCGATGAGGTGTTGCCATAGCGATCGACATTCACGTAGACCTTCTCCATCGGGATGTTCGCGTATTTGGCCGTGGCCTCGATGATCCGCACGTTCGCCTGGTGCGGGATGAGGATGTCGACGTCATCGCCGCGGAGCCGCGCGCCGTCGAGGGCGCGGTCGCATGCCTCGCTCATGGAGCGGACCGCGTGCTTGAATACCTCGCGCCCGGCCATCTTCACGAAGGTGGAGCGATCCTCCAGCACCGCCTGGCTGAAGGGCCGTGCTGCGCCGCCGCTGGGCCGCCACAGGAGCTCCGCGAGCGTGCCGTCGCTGCGCATGAAGGCACTGAGGATGCCCTTGGTGGGATGCGCCTTGTTGCGCTTGAGGATGACGGCCCCTGCCCCGTCGCCGAAGAGGACGCAGGTGGAGCGGTCGTGCCAGTCCACGATGGAACTCATCTTCTCCGAGCCCACCACCAGCGCCGTCTCGATGACACCGGACTGCATGAGCCCTTCCGCCACGGTCATGGCATAGATCCAGCCGGAGCAGGCGGCCGAGAGGTCGAACGCAGCCGCGCGTGTGGCGCCGAGTTCGGCCTGGAGATCCACTGCCGTGGAGGGCAGCAGCCGGTCGGTGGTGGCGGTGCTGAGGATGATGGCGTCGATCTCTCCTGGCTGGACGCCCGCGCGACTCATGGCGGTGCGTGCTGCCTCGGCGGCCATGGAGCAGGTCGTTTCGGTGTCTGCCGCGATGTGGCGCTGCACGATGCCGGTGCGCTCCACGATCCACTCATGCGACGTCTCGAGCCCGAGCGCGGCAAAGTCGTGGTTGGTCATGACGCGCGCGGGTATGCCGCGTCCGGTGCCGGCAATGTAGGCCACCGGTCGTCTCACGCCGCGGACTCCCTTGTGTCTCCGAGACGCTGGCCGATCAGGTCGTTCATCCCACTGGTCACCGCCTGCGCGGCCGCCTTGACGGCGTTCTTGATGGCGCGGGACGAGGACTTTCCGTGCGCAATCATGCTCACACCGCGCACCCCCAGGAGCGGGGCTCCACCATGTTCCGAGTAGTCCAGGTGCCGGAGCGCGGCCTCGAGCTGTGCGCCATCCACTCCCGCGCTGCGCAGCGTCTCGAGCATGAGTGGACCGATGGCTTCGTAGAACTTGAGCAACACGTTGCCAACGAAGCCATCGCAGACCACCACGTCGAGGTCGTGATGCTCCGTGCCGCCCGACGGCAGGTCGCGGCCTTCCACGTTACCGATGAAGTTGAGGCCGGACGCCTTGAGCAGGAGGTGCGCCTCCTTCGTGACCGCGTTGCCCTTTTCGGGCTCCTCGCCGATGCTCAGCAGTCCCACCGCGGGATTCCCGCGGCCCATCACGCACTCCGCGTAGGTGGCTCCGAGCCGTGCGAACTGCACCAGCTCCTCCGGTGAACAATCCACGTTGGCGCCTGAATCGACCACCACGATTGTGCGGCGGAGCGAGGGGAAGAACGTGGCGATTGCCGGCCGCTTGAGACCGGCGTGCAGCCGCAGCAGCACCATGGACGCGGCCATCTGTGCGCCCGTGCTGCCAGCGGACACGAACGCGTCCGAATGCCCGTCGGCCTGCAGTCGCAGACCGATGGCCATGGAGCTATTGGGCTTGCCGCGCACCACCGCGCTGGGGCGGTCGGTCATTTCGATGACGTCAGGTGCCTCGACGATGGACAGGCGATCGCGATGAATGGCGAGCGCGGACAACTCGCCGTCGAGCAGGTTGCGCAACTGCGCTTCCACGACGGCGGTCTGCCCCACGAGTTGAATGCTATGAGCGGGATCGAGCTCGGCGAGCGCCAGCAGCGCGCCGGCTACGGTCGCCTGGGGGGCAAAGTCGCCCCCCATGGCGTCCAACGCGATCCGCGCCAAGATCAGGCTTCCTTGGCTGCGACTCGCTGCTCACCTGCATAATACCCACACTCGGCACACACGTGATGCGGGCGCTTCATGGCCTGGCACCGCGGGCACTTCTGGATAGCGGTAACGGGCGCGGTCTTGTGCGTGTTGCGCGCGCGCTTCTTTCGCTTGCTGGTTCTGCGCTTCGGGACAGCCATGGTCTTGTCGGAAAGGGATAAGAACCGGACGACTCAGCTGCGATCGACGTGCGCACATGGGCCGAGGTTCAACTCGGCCCCGCATGTCGGGCACAGCCCCTTGCAGTCGTCACGGCACAACGCGTAGCCAGGAACGTTCAACAGCCACTGCTCACGGACGGCCGGGCGGAGATCGAGCTCCGGTGACCGGCTGTCGAGCAGGAATACATCAGGATCATCGTCCACGCCCTCCGTCCCTGCTTCCGCAAAGATGAGGTGCGCCTCGTCGGAGACATGGCCTTTGGTGTCGCCCAGACAGCGGCTGCACGCGAGTGCCACAGCTCCCTCAATCGTACCGTGCCAATAGAACCGGCCCGGCCCTGCCGCCGACAACCGCCCCGCCACCTGCACAGGCGCCGACGGCATCGGATCTCCATCCTGCCACACTGGATCGTCCGCCGACAGGGTATCGTTTACAGTGACGGCGTGCTCGGTGAGCGACCGAATGTCAAAGGACAGCATAGCCACCTAACTTAGCCTGACTTGCCTGTCTATACAAGTCCGCACGGCGCGAAGAGTTAGCCGACGGTCACCCATTCGCACTCGGCGAAGAAGAAGCGCGCCTCGCGCGCCGCATTCTCGTCCGAGTCCGACGCGTGAATGGCGTTGCGGCCCTTGGACTCGGCATAGAGCTTCCGGACCGTCCCTGCTGCTGCTTCCGCCGGATCCGTGGCGCCAATGGCGTCACGCAG
>JAYVNZ010000126.1:0-4034 GCA_043758185.1 Gemmatimonadaceae bacterium
GGCGTCCATCGTATCTCCCTCGAACGCGCGATAGCGAACAGCGCTGAGCACGACGGATCCCGAGTAGGGTTTGTACTGGATGTTGCGCAGGGCGAGGGGCCCGTGGTCGCCGGGGAACATGAGCGGGCCTGTTGCGCGCTCGTCGCTGAATGCGGCACCGTCCGTGGGGCCCGGCGCCTCTACACCCGCGTGCACCACGACACCATTCACCGTCACCTTGGCGAACGATGCATTCGCGATTTTCTGTGAGCCAGAAAAGCGGGGCGCGCGAAAGAGAATCTCGACATGCTGCCACAGTCCAGGTGCCCGGCTCGCGAGCTGACGTGGTGGCGTACCCTCGAATCCCGACGGGTCCGTAGCGCGTGTGTCCCGCATGGGCCGCGCAATCGCGCCAAGGCTGCTGGATGTCGGCGTGTGGGTGGCCCAGCTGTCGGAGAGGAGCACCGCGTAGCGACCCATGAGGTACACGGCCGAGCGTGCGCCCATGGGCAGGATGACGTCGAAGGACAGGTCGAGATCGCCGTGCTCCCATCCGGTGTAGAGTGGTCCGTTGCCACCGAGTGCTGGAATGTTCACGACCGTGCCTGTGCCTGGCAGTGCCGCCAAGGCGAGCGCACGCGTACGGCCCGCTGTTGCGCCACCCGCGATTTGCCAGTTCGCGCTGGTGGGTCGAAAGCCGTTCAGCGTCGCGAGCGACATCGTGCGGGGGGCGAAGTCAGTGTTCGTGACCGCGCGCGGCTGGGCGAGTGCCGCCGATGCGGTGAATGCGAGGATGGCGACTGCGATGAGCAGGTTCATCAGGAGGTGTGTGCTGTGGTGACGACGATTATTTGGGTACATGTCAGTGTTTTCGTTCTGGTATTGCCTCCATCAACAACGACTCGGCACGCCGGAGGTCCGCCGTCCCCGCCTGGCTCCCGACGAAGTGCCCCATGCGGACGATGACGAGATTCCGTGAGGGAATCACGTACACATCCTGCAGGCCTGCGCCCCGGAACGCGAACGCATCGCGCGGCAGCTCCGGCCACGCGCCGCCGGCGTTCACCCACACCATCGCGCCGTATGCCGAGTCCTTCCATGCGGGAGCCGGTGTCGCTACGAACTTCGTCCAGCCCTCCGGCAATATCCGCTGCCCCTGCCACATGCCGTCATTCAGGTAGAGCAGGCCGAGTCGCGCCCAGTTACGCGCTGTGCCGTAGTCGTAGCCGTTGAGCAGGAAGTTGCCATACGGATCCGTCTCGAGCACCTGTCGGCGAATCCCGATCCTGTCGAATAGCGCACGCTGCGGGAACGTGAGGTAGTCCTCGCCGCGGTTGCGCACGGCATCGCGGACGATCATGCCCAGCGTGAGCGGGTCCGAGTTCCGATAGCGGCCGACGGTATTCGGCTCGAACTGCAGCGGGCGGGTGGTGGCCCACCAGAAGGCATCGACCGCCCCCGTGTAGCCCAGGTCGTGATCGTGATAACCCGGCAAGTCTTCGGGACTGCCGCGACTGAAGCGAAGCCCGCTGGACATGCGCATGAGGTCGACGATGCGAATCTTCGCGCGCGGATCGTCAGGCGTCTTGTGCCATTCGGGAACGGGCGCGGGATCGTCGAGCTTCATGGCACCCTGCTGGACGAGTAGCCCGATCAGCGTTCCGACAATGCTCTTGCCCATCGACCAGCTCTCGAGCTGCATGTTCGGGTTCGCGCCTGCTCCGTATCGCTCCGCCACGATGCGTCCGTTGTGTACCACGACGAATGCCGCGGTGAGCCCCGCTGGATTCGCGAACGCCGCGTCCACTGCGCGCCGCAGCTTGGCCGTGTCGATCTCGGCCGGCAGGGGATTGCGGGGCAGGACGTCACCCATCGGCCACGGCATGGTCGACGCCGGCGGTAGCGTGGTTGCGACACGTACGGGTGTAAAGAAGACCGAGTCGCGACCGGGCTGGTGGATGACGCATCCCTGATCGCCGTACAGCTTCGCTTCGCGCGTGATGCGGTTGGCGACGGTGAGACGGACGAGTTTGCGCTGCCGGTCCACACCGACGTTGGTGATGGAATCCACCATCGGCCCGAGGAAGTACGGCGTGAGGTGGGCGTGGGCTTCCGCGGAGTCGCGGCCGGAAACGAAGAGAGCCGAGCAGAGGAGTTTTGCCGTGCCGGCCACGCGCCAGCTGTCCGGGTTGTTCGGCGGAAAGCCGGGTTGAGCGTGCACGGCTGCGAGCGGGGCCCCGATCTGGGCGATGATCGCGGTCATCCAGACGCGGATCGCTCTTGGAGAGCGTGATCGAATCGACATGCTAACTCAGGCAGTGGTGGACCTGTCGCACATCCGCGGCAAGCGGCGCGAGCGAAATCTACGTGCGTCCGATCAGCGGCGATGGTCGTATCCAGATCTCGTCGAGTGGGGCCACCTGCCCGAATAACGGAGCAACGGGGTCCGACGTGGACGGGCGACGGCCGCCTGATGGCCCCCTCGACGATCCGCTCGCCAAGGATGGGCCTCGCGGGACTCGAGCGCAACGATTCCAGCATCGGGCGCTCGCTGCCCGGACGGATGCGTGCGACTCGGAGAACCGCGCTCATTCCAGATTTGGAATGACGCCTCTGCGTGGCTGCCCAACCCTGATCGCTCGAGGCGCAGTTTGCTGACGTCGTGGCGAAATCATGCACGCATGTCACGACGCCACGCTGGACGCGCTGACGCCTCGCCTCAGCCCCCCCGCTCTTGTTCGACCCGCCGGTCCGCTCTTCGTTGGCGCCGAGTATCGGCGGATCTCGACGAAGTACCCTTCGGGCACGTTCGCCGATAATCACGTCAACCTGGCAATGGGCTTCGAGTTCTGACCCGGGCGGAACTGCCCTCGCTGAAACGAGTACTCTCGCGCAGTTTGGGAGTCAATCAAACACTCTACCGTCTGGTCATGGAGCAGTCCTTCAGCGCGTGCCCGTTGCGCCACTTCCTCGCACCACTCGGATTACTCGCAGCCGGTATTGTGCTCACCGCTTGCGGAGCGGCCAGACCGCGCGCCGGCAGCATGCCGAACACATGGTACGCTGGTGGCCCGACCTGCGACGGCCGGCCGGCCTTCCGCGTCCATGAGTACGGCCCGGGCTTCTACATGCTGCGGCAGCCGGCGTGCACGAACTACGAGAAACCGTTTATCTACCTCCTCATAGGGCAGTCGCGCGCGCTGCTCCTCGATACGGGAGCCGGCGGCATCGCTGTCGCCGAGCCGGTCGACAGCATCCTCGACGCCTGGCGCGCCACGCATGGCGGCGGTCCGCGCGAGCTCGTCGTGGCGCACAGCCACGGGCACGGCGACCACGTGGCCGGCGATGGCCAGTTTCGCGGCCGGGTCGGCGTCACGCTGGTGGAGCGCGACACCGTGTCTGTCCGCGCGTTCTTCCGCTTCAGCGCCTGGCCCACGGACATCGTGCCGTTCGACCTCGGCGGCCGCGTCCTCGACGTTGTCGCGATTCCGGGGCACGAGGCTGCCGGGCTCGCATTTTACGACCGCGCGACGGCCGTGCTGCTGACGGGCGACACCTTCTACCCGGGCCGGCTGTACGTGCGCGACACCGCCGCGTTCGCGGCCAGCACGGCGCGCCTCGTGGCATTCACGGCATCGCGGCCTGTGTCGGCCATCCTGGGCACGCACATCGAGCAGGCGCGCACGCCGTTCACGGACTATCCGGTGGGGACGCGGGACCAGCCGGACGAGGACCATCTCGAGCTGTCGCGCGCGGAGCTGGTGACGCTCGACTCGGCCGTGCGGGCGATGCGTGGTCGCTTCACGCGCACGCGGCTGCCTCGGTTCACCGTCTGGCCGCTGTGAGGCTGAAGCTGATCATTCTCGGCCACGCCAATCCCGCACCGCAGTTCTTGATGCGCACGACTGAATGAGGCCTGTCGAATCCGGTTCCGTGACCGCGGATGGTCGCACGCTAGCAGTAACAGCACTCTTCGTGCTGTCCGTCCTCGCGAGCGCATGCCTGATGTTCCTGCTCCAGCCGCTGCTCGCACGCATGCTGCTGCCGGTATTCGG
>JAYVNZ010000127.1:0-4949 GCA_043758185.1 Gemmatimonadaceae bacterium
GCGAGCCGTTCGGCGAGATCGACGGTGCGCCTGAGGCTCTCGTCGTCGAGGATGTTGGTGGTGGACGACGCGCGGCGCCGGCCGACCGTGGACGTGACGGTGACGGTGGTGTTGGTGGAGCCACCGCTGGTGGTGATCTCGTTGCCGGCGAAGCGCGTGTTGCCACTCCAGCCGCTGGCGATGTTGACGCGCGTCTCGTCGGCCTTCGCGAACGAGAGGACGCGCTGCGAGAGCGCGCGCGCCTGCGACTCCGTGAGGAAGTCGACGTCGCTGACGAAGAGGGATTTGGGGGCAGCGAGACGAGCAGGTCCCTCCCTTCGGCTGCGCTCAGGGCAGGCGCTCCGCTCAGGACGACTGGTGTCGGCGCTCATTACTCGCCCCTCCCGGTGCTCACGATGTTGACGTTCCTGAACCGCGCAGGAGGACAACCGTGGCTCACCGCGTTGGACTGCGCTGGCTCACCCTTGCCGTCGCCGAACGATCCGCCGAGCCAGTAGGAGCTCTTGCCGCCGATCATGTCCATGCTGTTCCAGAACACCGGCGTGTTGGCCTGGTAGGCCACGTCCTTGAGCATGCCGGTGATCTTTCCGTTCTTGACTTCGTAGAACACCTGGCCGGAGAACTGGAAGTTGTAGCGCTGGTGATCGATGGACCACGACCCGCGGTTCTTGATCACGATGCCGCGATCGGTAGCGGCGATGATGTCGTTGAGCCCGATGTCCCTGTCACCGGGCAGCAGGGACACATTCGGCATCCGCTGGAACTGCACCGAGTCCCACGAGTCGGCGAAGGAGCAGCCATGCGACTTCTTCACGCCGGTGAGCTTCGAGATCCAGGCCGCCTGTTCGCGGGTGGTCTGGTAGTCACGGAAGATGCCCTTCTCGATGATGAGCCACTTGTCTGCACCAACGCCCTCGTCGTCCCACGCCACGCGGGCGAGCGAGCCTTCCTGCGTGCGGTCGCCCTGGATATTCATGATGGCGGTACCGTACTTGAGCTTGCGGATCTGCTTCTCCGGCGGCGCGACGAAGCTCGTGCCCGCATAGTTCGCCTCGTACCCCATTGCGCGGTCAAGCTCGGTGGGATGACCGATGGACTCATGAATGGTGAGCCAGAGGTTGGTGGGGTCGAGGATGAGGTCGTAGCGACCGGGCTCCACGGACTTCGCTCCCACCTTCTCCACCGCGAGTGCGCCCCACCTGGCGGCGTTGCCGGGCATGTCGAGCGACGTGATGTATTCCCACCCCGACCCGCGGGGCGCGAGTTCCTCGGTATACTGCTGGAAGCCGCCTACACCAATCGCCGTCGCGGAGAATGACGGCCCCACGCGAAGAAACGTCTGCGTGGTCTCGCTCCCCTCGGAGTTGACATAGGTCTTGATCTCGCGGAGCAACTGGAGGCCGCTGGTGACGAAGCGGACGCCCTTCACCGTGAGCGCGGCTTCGTTGGCCGCGAAGAGGAGGGCGACCTTCTCCTCGATCGGCACCTCGATCGGATCGCGGGTGACGGGTGTCATCCACGTGCCCTTCACGACGGGGGTCGGCGCGAGTTCCACCGGACGCTTCTGCACCGTGCGCGCCGCACGGGCGATGCGTGCAGCCTCGCGCGCGGCCTTCACCACGCCTTCCGTGGTCATGGTATTCGTGGCGGCGAACCCCCACGACCCATTGACCAGTGTGCGGACGCCGATGCCGTACGACTCCGAATCGGCGACGCCGGAAATGCGACGCTCGCGCGTACTCAGCGACTGGCGACGGTAGCGGCCGATGCGGACGTCGGCATAGCTGGCACCCGCATCCTTCGCGGCGCCGAGTGCCTCGGCAGCGAGGTCGAGGGCGTAGGTGTCCGCACCGGGGGCAGTGACGAGCGGCGCGTGCTCGGCGGCGGAAAGCAGGCGCGGACCAACGAGGGTGGCGGCGGCGGCGACGGCGCCGGTCTTCAGGAAGTCGCGGCGGGTGGTGGGCATGGCTTCAACGAGATGGTGGATTGTTGACGGCGAGCAGGGGCGCCGTATTGTTGTCTGTACGCAACGCTACCCCTCGGCGCTGGATCTCACGCACATCCGATGACCTGGATCAAGACGACCTTCCCCATTGGCGCGGGTGGCGAGCTCGAAGCCGCCTTCAACGCGCAGCGCACACTCTATCCGCCGGAATACGGGCAGCCGGGATTTCCAACGGCGTCGGGGGCGGACAGCATCGTGGCCTCGCACAGCCTGATTCCTGCCGCGCTCCAGCACGCCTTCTCCGCCTTTGGCGCGCTACTATCGCCGTCGCTGCCGCTGGAACGCCGGCATCACGAGATGATCGCCACCGTGGTGTCGGTCACCAACCGGTGCCGGTACTGACTGGAGTCGCACGCAGAGTTTCTGCGTCGGGTCACGCTCGATGAATCGCTCGTCGAGCAGTTGAAGATGGACTATCGCACGGCACCCATCTCCGATGCGGAGCGCGCGATGTGTGCGTATGCGGTGCAGATCAGCGTTGATGCAACCGCTGTCTCGCGCGATACGCTGGATGACCTGCGTGCGAACGGGTTCACCGACGAAGGCATCCTGCAGATCACGCTGATTGCAAGCTGGTTCAACTACATCAATCGCGTGGCGGACGCGCTGGGGGTGGGGCGCGACGATCCCGGCACGTCGTGCGCATTGCCGCTGCCGCCGGTCGCCGCGTGGCAGGAGTAACGCGCCGCCGCTCGCGCCACGCAGGGTGAGGGAACGGCTCGCGGCCGAGCCGGGATCAGGCCGTCGCTGGATGCGGGAGGACAGCCTGCACCACCGTGGCCATAGCCTGACCGGATGACCATTATGCAGTCTGCCCACACCGCTGCTTCATTCCAGGAGACACCCATGGCTGCGCATCCCCGTGTCCTGCTCTGCATCGCGCTCGCGCTGCCGCACGTCGTCACAGCACAGCGCGCTCCCACGCGGAACGCCAACGTGGAGCAACTCATCGCCGCCATGACGCGCGACGAGAAGATCTCGATGGTGCGCGGCGGTTTTCCCGGCGTGATGGGACCGGCGCCCACCGACCCGCTCGGCGAAGTGGGCTACATGCCGGGTGTGCCGAGGCTCGGTATTCCCGCCATGCGCCTCACCGACGGGCCGGCAGGCGTTCGCATCGGCTCCGCGACCACGGCGATGCCCGCGCCCGTGTCGCTCGCATCGACCTTCAGCGTCGCGGATGCGGACAAGTACGGCTCGGTGCTTGGGCGTGAGGCGCGCGCTACGCGGCAGGACGTGATCTACGGTCCGATGATGAATATCGTCCGCGTGCCGCAGGGAGGACGCAACTTCGAAACGATTGGCGAGGATCCCCTGCTCGCCTCACGACTGGCGGCGGCGGAGGTCCGGGCAATCCAGCGGGAAGGCGTGATTGCCACCGCCAAGCACTTCGCGGAAAACAACCAGGAGAACGACCGCTTCTCGATCAACGTGAACGTGGACGAACGCACGTTGCACGAGATCGAGTTGCCTGCCTTCCAGGCGAGCGTCGACGCGGGTGTGGGGGCCGTGATGTGTTCCTACAACAAGATCAATGGGCAGCACGGCTGTGAGAATTCCGTGCTGCTCACCGACATCCTTCGCACGCGGTGGGGCTTTGACGGCTTCGTCGTCTCGGATTACGGCGCGAACCATTCGCCTGTCGCGTCGCTGCGGGCCGGCATGGACGTGGAGTTCATGAGTGACCGGTTTGCGACGCTGCGTGATTCGCTGCGCGCGGGCTCTGCACGGGACGAGATGCTCGACACGGTCATGCGCCACATTCTCACGTCCATGAACCGCTTCGGCCTGCTCGCCGGCGCGGCGCCGGTGGGCGGCCATTCCATCGTACGGCCGGTGCCCCGATTCGACACGCTGGGTTCGGCGCGTGTCGCGCGCGCGATTGCGACGGACGGCGCCGTGCTGTTGAAGAACGACGGTGCACTGCCGTTGCGCCGAAGCGACATGGGCTCGCTCGTCGTCATTGGCGCGAGTGCCCGGCACGTACTCGTGGGCGGTGGTGGGAGCTCACGCGTCGCTGGCTTCACGGCACGCGAAAAGAGTCCGCTGGTTGCGCTGCGTGAGCGCGCCGGTGCTGGTGGGTCCGGCATCACCTTCCTGCCGGGTATCGACATGGATGGCGTGGCCGTGCCGGCGAGCGCGCTGGTTCCGGCGGGTGGCGCGCCTGGAGCACACGGGTTGTTGCGCGGCGATTCGGCCAGCGGCACGTCACGCGTCGATGCGCAGGTGGACTTCGTCGGCAGCTCTGCGCTGCCAGCGGGTTCTCACCTCACGTGGACTGGCTCACTCATCGCGCCTGTGGACGGCGATTACGACATCGCCCTCCAGACTGACTGGGGCGTTGGGCCGTTCCTTCGCAACCCGGGTGGCAATTCGTCCATCACCATCGACAACGTGCAGGTGGCGTCGAATGCACCGTTCGAGAGTCATACGCTCAGCCTCATTCCCACCACTAACGGACTGACGAATGCGGCGGGGCGTGTCCACCTCACGGCGGGCGCGCACGCCGTGCGCATGGTGTTCGGCGTGACGGCGGGCTTTGCGGAAAGGATGACGCCGCAACCACTCCAGGTGCGGTTCGCGTGGGTGACGCCGGAGATGCGGCGGGCCAGCATTGCGGCGGCTGTCTCGGCGGCGCGCGGCGCGCACACGGCAGTCGTGTTTGCGCACAATGAGGGCACCGAGGGTGTGGATCGTCCGTCGCTCTCGTTGCCGCTGGGCCAGGACGAGATGATTGCCGCGGTCGCGGCAGCGAATCCGCGCACGGTTGTGGTGCTCGATACCGGCGATCCGGTGCTCATGCCATGGGCGAGCGCCGCCAATGCGATCCTCGAGATGTGGTTTCCGGGCCAGGAGGGTGGTGACGCGACGGCTGACCTCCTCATGGGCGTTGCGAATCCCGGCGGAAAGCTGCCCGTCACGTTTCCCGCGCGCGCCGCGGATG
>JAYVNZ010000128.1:0-6343 GCA_043758185.1 Gemmatimonadaceae bacterium
GTTCGCGGAGAATCGCGGCGGCGGGTCGTCGCCTGACGTCGCTCCCGGCGCCGCTTTTCCGGAAAGCCTCACCACCCGCCACGGCGACGCGGGGCTCAGCGCGCGCGCCCGGCTCAGCGGTGCATTCACGGTAGCGGCGCGTGCGGCGGCGAACGTGCAGGATCGCGTGCGGCGGTTCGACGTGCAACGCGAGCGGGAGCGCGTGTCCACGCTGTTCGGGGAAGTGACGGCAACGTTCGTGGCAGGCGCGCAGACGTTGCTCGCCGGCGTGGCGACGCAGGTGGAACGCTATCGCAACCGCGACGTCCCACGCTTCGATGAGACGAGGGAGACGCCCGCGCTGTTCGCGCAGCATACGTGGTCGCTCGCGGAGTGGGTGTCCACGCAGGTGAATGCGCGGTGCGATGCGTCGAGCCGGTATGGCACGAGAGGTGAGCGGGACGCTGTTCGCATCGCGCATCGCGAATCCGGTGGGCCTGCGCCGAGTTGCGGGCGACACGACGGGGATGGTGTCGTTCGTCAACGCCGCCGGGCCCTCGTACGCGCATGGTGCGGAACTCTTCGGCGTGTACAATCAGGAGCCAGTGATCGTCACGGCGTACTACGCCGCCACGCGCACGCGTGAGACGTCGCCGGAGAGCGGCCGACTGCGCGAATCGCCGTACGTGCCGCGCACTACCGCTGGCGTCGACGCCGCGTTCGAGGAGGATGACTCGGGTACGCGTGTGGGTGTGGAGGTCTTCTTCACGGGGCCGCAGGCGGTGGACGAAAATCCCTACCGTACCATTGCACCGGCGTTCACCACCATGGGGTTGCTGGCGTCGCAGCGGTTGGGTCAGGCGACGGTATACGTGAATCTCGAGAACCTGACCAACGTGCGGCAGACGACTGTCGATCCCCTGTTGCGCCCCACCCCGGGCGAGGGTGAGCGACGCACCGTCGATGCGTGGGCTCCGCTCGAGGGACGCTCCCTCAATGCAGGTGTGCGGTGGCGGCTGTGAAGGAGAATCGCTGGATCGTGCTGTACGACCGCAACCGGCGTCGCCGGCGTGCGGACCCTTGATGTTGTCATGCCTTCCCACTCGAGGACCAATTGATGAGCAATTCCATTCGCCGGCGCGCGACGTCGGTACTCCTGGTTACCGCTCTGATTCCGGCCGGCGCGCTGTCGGCGCAAATGTCGAACGTGCGCGACACGGCAGAGACGCGCAATCATGCACGGTTGTTCACTGCGGGAGATGCCGCGCTGGCCGCTGGCTTTGCCGGATTGACGGTGGCGATGTTCCCGCTCGACAAGAGCATCGCGCGGCGGCTGCAGCACGACACGCTCCAGAAGGGGTTCCTCGATCACGGCGCGTCGGTATTCGAACTCATCTCGGTGCCGGGCGCGTACATCGTTGGACCGGCCGTCTACCTCTTTGGCCGGTATGCGCACAACGCCGCCGCCGCCGACCTGGGATTGCACAGCACGGAGGCGATCGTGCTGGCCACGGGCATCACCGGTGTGCTGAAGGGCGCGCTGGGCCGTTCGCGCCCGTACGTGACGCGCGACTCCAATCCGCACGATTTCTCGTTCGGCAAGGGTTTTATCGGCGAGGGCCGGTCGTCATTTCCATCCGGTCATACGGCGGTGGCGTTCGCGGCGGCATCGAGTGTCACGAGCGAACTGGCGCACCTGTGGCCGGGCCACACGGCACTCGTGGCGCCCATCATGTATGGTGGGGCCACGCTGGTGGGAGTGGGGCGCATGTACCACGACGAGCACTGGGCATCCGACGTGGCACTCGCCGCCGCACTCGGCATCTTCAGCGGGCTGAAGGTGGTGCGCTATGCGCACGATCATCCGGACAGCTACTTCGACCGCATGCTGCTGCACACGAGTATTGCGCCGGACGGCACTGGCCGGGCTGCATTGGCGTTTACTCTGCCGCTTGCGCATTGAAAAAGGCAACGGCAAGAGCATGAACCACAGGGGACACAGAGGTCACGGAGAACCCCATCTTGAACCGGAACCCAAAAAAAAGGTGTCCCCTGTGACCTCCGTGACCTCTGTGGTTAATGCCTTTTTTAGTGCTCCTGGCTAGCTCCGAGTCGCGAGACCCAGCGCATAGTCGGCCATCCAGGCGCCAGCGGCAGGAGCGCCGTTGCATGCGCCGTCGGACTCGCCGGGCGTCTTGATCCAAAGGAACGCATCCACGAGCGCATTGCCCGTGGCGGTGGTGGGCCGGCTGCCGAGTGCGCGGCCGGCGGGGTTGCACCACTGGTAGTCCGCGGTGGGGCCAAGGCCGTTGCGACCCGTGTCCACCACGAAGTGCTTGCCGCCCGCCAGCGCCGAGATCTGCGTGCCGTACGACACGTTGTCGTTGGTGAGCAGGAAGTTGGAGACATTCAGCGAGAAGCCCTGCGCCATCGCGATGCCCGCGCTCGTGAGGCGCGTCGCCATCGTGGCGGCCGAGCGCCATCCGGGATGTCCGGCGTCGATGTAGACGCTGACGTTGCCCTTGGCCGCGAAGGTCTGGACCGCGTACTTGATGAGGTCCAGGCGGAGCTGCTGGTCTGCGGGAGTGAGGCAATCCATCATGGCCAGCGCGTCCGGCTCGAGCACCACGGCGGCCTTGCGCGCGCCAATGCCATTGGCGAACGCGGTGACCCAGGTCCTGTAGGCATCGGGAGTGGTGGTGCTGCTGCCCGACAGCCCGCCGCAATCGCGCTGCGGAATGTTGTAGGCCACGAACACCGGGAGGGCGCCGACGCCGGTGATGGACGTGACGGCGGCGTCGACCTCCGCCTGGATGTTGGTGTTCCAGTTGCCCATCCAGCGCGCGGTGGCGCCGGCGGCCACCTTGTCCATCTGCGTGGCGTCCGCGGGGCGCGTGGCGCGCCAGGCGTCGGCGGTCTTCTTGGCGTTGGAGTTGGGATCCACAAAGAACAGCGCGTTGACGAAGGCGCTGATGGTGCCGCTCACCGTGGTGGGAATCGGCGCGGGCGCTGGGGTGACGGCGGTGTCCACCTTGCGGCCGCGCAACGCGGAGGCTTCGCTCGAGGGCGACACGATGCTCGACCCGTCGCCGGAGCAGGCGGCGATGGCAACGAGCGACGCGAGAGCGAGGGGAGCCAGCGCGGCCCGGCTGAAGGCGGGAAGCGACCGGGCGCGAATCGCGGGCGCGAACGAATGAGTCATGACGACATCCCCTTTGCGGTGAACCCAGCCGGCTTGTCGACGATCATCGACGAGCCCCGTTGGCTTTGCGTCCCCACCTCACGGTGAGTTTGCCTTTCTCGAAGGTTTCGCGCAGCCACCAGGCGGTGCGCGATTCGTTCCAGCGAATTGAAGTTAACACAGTCAGTGAGAAACGAGTGTGATTGCCGTCACGGGTGGGGCACAAATGTCAAGATTATTCAGGTGGTTGGGTTCGCTAAGAACAAGCGAGCACATCCGGCGGATCTGATGGCTGAGCGTTGATTTCAGAGTTCTGATTTCGGAGGTCAGTGTCAGATCTCGGACATCGGGCGCCGCGCCACCAATGCCTGCGCAGGGTGGGTTGTTCTCTTATGTGACGTCAGAAGCCGATGGGGGACATCGGACGTCACACCCAACGTCAAACGCAGGGTGCGATGTCGGATGTCTCCCATCGGCCACTGACGTCACTCAAGAGGCCATGCCGATTCGGCGCACACCGTGGTGGCGCGGCGCCTGATGTCAGACGCCAGATTCTGACCTCCGACCTCCGACTTCCGACCTCCGACCTCCGACCTCCGACCTCTGATTTCTGCGCCCCTCCGGAGTGCTGATGCATGATTTTTGTCAGAATTTCTGCTGGTGGATTAGTTTTGCGGGATGCTCAAGTACGTCCTGAACCCCGCGCAAAAGCGAGTCGAAATTCATGTCAGTGGCAAATCCTCCGGCGCGGAGCTGATGACCGGGCTGCGTGGCGTGCTCGATGACCCGCGATTCGATGCCGAGTACACCATCCTGATCGACGTCGCGACGCTGCAGCAGAGCCCCACCATCTCCGAATTGCGCGACGTCGCGCTCGCCGTCCGCGCGAACTCCGTGGGTTCCGGCGCACGACGCGCCATCGTCACGTCCAGCACCGTGTTCTTCGAGCTGGCACGCCTGTTCGCGCGCCTCACCGCCGGCTCGGCAAGCACGTACCGCGCGTTTCGCACGCGCGAGGAAGCTGAGGCCTGGCTTGTGGACACGGGAACGGTAGAAGAAGACGAGTCTGACAGTCTGACAGTCTGACCCCTCTGAAGTCTTTCAGTCTGACAGTCTGACCCGTTAAGCGCTTCGCGCTTGCTCGTCTGACAGCGGGTCTTTCAGCACGACAGTCATGAGCTACACCACCTCGTCATTCGCTACATGACCCAGTTGTGTAGCTCATGACTGAGGGACAGACCGACCCGCTGTCAGACGAGGGCGCCGGCGCAGCCGGCCGCCCGGGTCAGACTGTCAGACTGAGACTCGGGGCATGCACAGGCCGTTGTTGGTCATTTCATTTTTAGTTTTTTTCTCCGTGACCTCTGTGACCTCTGCGGTTCATCTTTTCTCCGTGACCTCCATGCTTCACTTGTTCTCTCGATGACACACGCCCGCCTGCCGGCGATTTACCTTTCACCATCCCGGACGCACCCCTCGAGCCTCAGCATGACCCCACTTCGCCCTGCACTCGCCGCGCTTGTCGCCGAGCCAACCGCCACCACCGTTCGTCGCCTGTGGAAGGCTCTCACGCCGGATGAGAAGGCGCAAGCCATCACCGCCTGCCTCACCGACGACGAGAATGGCTGGGTGAAATCCACCACCCGCACCGCCGTTGCGGCCGCACTGCGCTTTCGCCCGCAGACCGTTGCAACCTGGCCTCGGCCCAAGCTCGTGAGCGAAGCCGCCCGCTTGCCGCTCGACGACGCGCAGCTCCTCAGCGCCTACATCGTGGACCTGCACCTTGGCCACCGGCGCCCCATGATGGGCGCGTTCCTCGACGCACTTGGCATTGCCAACGAGGAGGGCCGCATCGATTCCGAGACCACTGAGGTGCCGGAACAGGAGCCGGTCGCGGTGAACGCCGCTGCCGATGCGCTCGTCGCGAACTATCCGCGCGACGAGGTGGTGACCTACTTCCTGACGCTGCTGCTCCAGGACGCCGGCGTGTGGGCGCCCCTCATCGCGTGGCTGAAAGCGCTGCCCGCTACCGCCTGACGAACGGGGAGTACGCGATGCCGTCCGGTCCGGCGCCCACGGCACCCACGCCAATCACCCTGTACGACTCGAGGTCCACGCCGGCCACCTGGTTGGTGCCGTGCAGGGTGACATACGCCACGTCGGCGATGGGATCGAAGGTCATGCCCTCGGGTCCCGCGCCGTTGATGCCCGGCGGGCCGCCGTCCTTCAGGACGATCGACTTTTCCTTCGAAAGGTCGATGCGCGCCAGCTCACGATTCGATCCCACCTCGAACAACCAGATCTTGTTGCCGACCGGATCGTTCACCACCGCAACCCGCCCCGTGCGCGAGATGCCGATGCGGTAGGGCGAGCCGAAGCCGGAGAGCGAACCCACCTTCTCGCCGCGCTGTGTATCGAGGATGGTGACCGTCTTGTCCGCGTTGCTGCCCACCCACACGAGGATACCGCCCGGTGTCGTGGCGATGGCCTCGCTCATCGCGCCAGCGGGCAATGCGCGCACTGTGCGCATGGCATCCAGGTCGAACTCCGTGACGTTGCCTTCGGCGATATTGGCCGTCCACGCACGCTTGCCATCGCGTCGAACCGCCACCATGTGCGTGCCGCGCGCATTGCTCGCGAGGGCAGTGTCCACCTTGCCCGAGGCAAAGTCGACGACAACGAGCCGCTGCGACGTCTCGCTCGTGACGACGATCTTTGCGCCATCGCGGATGAACGCCGCGCCATGCGGACGGTGATATTCGCCGAGGTCGATGGTACGCACGACGGACAGCTTGGGTGCCGCGAGATCGATCACGCTGAGGGTGTTGCCGAGGACGTCGCGGTTGCCGTAGTTGGTGACGATGGCCCACCGTCCGTCCGGCGACACCGCCGCCTCGTGCGGGCCGACACCCACCGGCACGGTGGCAATGGTCTTGAGCGTGGCCGCGTCGATGATCGTCGCGCTCGCACCCTCCTGGTTGGCCACCACGAGCACCCCAGCCCGCGCCGCTGCGTCTGGTCGCGCGTTCTCCACCACGCGGTTCGCGCGGGCAGAATCCGTCCGCGGCGGTGCGCCGCGCTGGCCCTGGCGAGGCTGCGGTTGCGTTTCCGGAGCGGGGTTCGATGACGAGCAGGCAGCCGCAGCGAATGCAAGCAGAGGAAGCAGCGAGTGACGAATCATGA
>JAYVNZ010000129.1:0-16324 GCA_043758185.1 Gemmatimonadaceae bacterium
CGAGCCATGCCAGGTACTGCGCTGGAAGCGGGCGGTCCAGGCCCATCTGGCGGCGCAGTCGCTCGATGTCCTGTGGCGCACGTTGGGATTGTCGAGGTAGAGCGCGAGCGGGCCGCCCGGTGCGGCGTGAATCAGCGCGAACACGAGGACCGACACCACCAGCAGGAGAATCACTACCTGCAGCGCGCGACGAACGGCGAACGCAATCACGTGACGTACCTCAGCGCGCCGACGGTGCCGCGGCTTCGCTCACGCTCCAGTCGTACACGTTCCAGAACGGGCCCGCATTGGTGGGATTTCCCTTGAAGTTGTTGAGCGTACTCGGCACGGCATCGATCTTCGATGTGTTGAACAGGATGAGTTCCGGCACGAGCTCGGCAACGCGGCGTTGTGCCTGACGCAGCAGATCCAGCCGCCGCGTGCGGTCCACGGTGCGGTCGGACGCATACAGCATCGCGGTGAGCGCGGAGTCCTGGAGGAAGTCGATGTTCCGGCCCGCCGGTGGAATCATGTCCGCAGCATAGAATGTGGTGATTTCCGGATCGGCGCCCTGCTGCCACCAGTGCAGCATGGCGTCGAAAGCGCCGCTGAACCACACGGGACTGATGGCCGTACCGTCGAGCAACTGGATCTGCGCACTGACGCCCACGTCCTTGAACTGTTTCTGGATTGCCTGCGCGAGATTCTCGCGAATGGCGAATCCGGCCTGCGTGATGATGGTGAAGGCCAGCCGCTTCCCATCCTTCGCGCGAACGCCATCCGCGCCGATAACCCAGCCGGCGCTGTCGAGCAGGGCCTTCGACTTGGCGGGACTGAACTCGTACGTGCGCACGTTGGGCTCGTACGCCCACGACAGCGGCTGCACCGGGCCGTTCACCGTCGTCACCAGGCTGTCGAGGATGGTGCGGACGAGCAACTCGCGGTCGATGGCATGCGCCAGCGCGCGCCGCACGCGTACATCGGCGAACGGGGGGAAATGACGCTCGTTGAGTGTGACGTGCTCGAAGCCGTTGCCGAGTACGCGGTTGAGCCGCAGCGACGGCACGGTGGCCAGGTCGCGCACCTTGTCCCAGGGTACCAGCACCGCCATGTGCACCTCGCCCGCCTTGAGCTGGTTGATGCGCGTGGTGGTGTTGGTGATGAAGCGAAAGAGGATGCGATCGATCTTCGGGTACGCCGCTCCACGCCAGTACTGCGGCACCTTCTCAAGCATCACGTATTCGCCCGTCTTCCATTCGGCCACCCGATACGGTCCCGTGCCCATCGGGTTGCGATTGTAGTCGCTCGCCTTGTCGATGTCGCGCCCCTGGAGCAGGTGCTTCGGCAGCGTGCCACGGAGAAACTGCAGCTGGTAGGGCGCGTACACCTCCTTGTAGTGCACCACGGCAGTCAGGGAGTCCGGCGTGTCAACGGACGTGATGCGATCGAAACCGTCCGTACTTTCCGGCTTCCAATCGCCCTTGATCATGGCGTCAGCGGTGAACTTGACGTCGGCCGCCGTATGCGCCACGCCGTCGTGCCACCGCACGCCGGGCCGGAGATGCCACGTGACATCCATCCCGCCATCGGGCCGGAGCACCACGCCGCCATTCGCGAGCGATGGAACCTCCGTGGCCAGCACAGGCACCACATTCATCCGCTCGTCGGTGGTGACGAGCCCCTCGATCACACACGTCTGGATGTCCTCCAGGATATGCGTGGCGTAGCGGTTCATGGTGTCGGGCTCGCGATCGTAACCAACCACGAGCAGCCTGTTCGACGGCCCGCTCCGGTCAGCACCCCGTCCACACGCCGCGAGCGCGAGCACCACGCAGCACACCAGGCGCCTCACTCTCCACCCTCCGTCATCATACGTGCAATGAGCGGCACGGGAATGGACCCGTGCCCCAGCAGTTCGTCATGAAATGCCGCGAGCGAGAACGCCGGTCCGCGCCTTGTCTCCAGTTGCTGGCGCAGGTCGCGAATACCGCGCGTGCCCAACCAGTACATGACCGCAGTACCGGGAAACATCCCGCACTTCACCACCTCGGCGCGGGCGGCCGTGTCGTCGAGCATCGCCTCGTCCGCGTGGTAACGCACAGCCTCATCGAACGTCATGGTCCCGTCGTGAAACGCGATATCGACGACGGCGCGTACAAGGAACCGAATGCGCGAGTGCTGTTCCGACAGTTGCTCCAGTGGGGAAAGAAAGCCCAGCTCCTCCATCAGCGCAGTCGCGTAACACGCCCACCCTTCCGCCATCGTTCCACCGCAGAACATGCCGATGCGGCTCGCGCAGTCCACAGCGGCCACCGTGCCCACGCGTGAGTTAGCCTGGTGATAGGCGTGCCAGTTCTGCACGTGATGTCCAATGCCGCCGTGGTGCACCACGTGATTGAGCGTGATGGCGCTGAAGTTCCAGGTGCGCAGGTGCTGCTCCGGGTTGTCCGCTGGAACGGGCGGCACGATGTACTCCGGCGCGACGCTCACATCGAAGGGGGCGGGCGACCGGTAGAAGAGGTAGTACAGGAACGGTGCGGCGGCACGGGTCCACTCGGGCGTGGTGGTGTACCGAATCGGCCAGTCCGGCCAGGTGACCACGTTGTGTTTCGCCGCGCAGGCATGCGCGGCGTCCCACACGCGTGCGAACGCGGGCAGGTAGTCGCTGGGCACTGGGTGATGAGCGGCAAGCCGTTCCTTCGCGTCAGCCCATGACCCTCCCTGCTCCGCCGCCATGGTTGCGAAACGGTCCTGTTCCACGACCAGCTCTGCGCGCGCATCAGCGAGCAGGTCTCGGCGCGACACCGTGCACTGGTGCCCGCGCTGCAGCAGGAGGTCGAAGTGATCGGCGCCGCACGCAGCGGCGTCATCAGGCAGCACCGGCTGCGCACGGAGCCACGTGGCAAACTCCGCGAACGCCGCCAGCGCGTCATCAGCGGGCGCGCGCAGCCGGCCCGCCACCCCGCTCCGGTCCCTGTCCGACGCAATCCAGGCAGCCACTCCCGCAGACAGGAGGACCACCGCGCCTTCGCACTCGCGGAGCGCGCGGGCTGTCCATGCAGCAGGCGCACCGTGCGCCTCCATGACGTTTCGGGCTTCTCCCAGGAAGCCACGCATGGCCGCACATCGCGCAGTGGCAGCATCGATGCGCTCGTCCAGCGGTGCGAATGGGCGAATCATCAGTGCAACGAGCGAGAAGATTCCCTCGCCCGTCCACAGCGCAGGATTACCGCGCACGCCGTGCCGACTGCCGTCCTCGGTCATTTCAATCTCGAGCTGCCCGCGCGCGAGTTCCGCGTCGAGCACATCAGGCGCAGACCGGTACGCGCTTACGGAATCCGGCAAGGGATGTGCTGAGGCGAGTGCGGCATGCAGTGCACGCCGTTCTTCAGCAAGGTTCGCGAGGGCCGGTTGCGACCAGTCGGGAAGCCGGCTGTCATGCTCGTGGATGCCGGTGAACGTGGCACTCACGGGATGGGTGCGGAAGTGATGCGCGAAGAACTGATCCAGCACCCCGCTCATGGTGCGAGCGGGATGGACACCCAGCGTCGTTCACGACACGACCGCTCTACTGCGTTGATGAGCTCCTGGACATGCGCGCCGTCCTCGAAGTTGCCCTCGTTCTCTGGTCCGTCACTCAGGATCTCCGAGATGAAGGAACTCACGAGGTTCGCATAGAACAGCGAGCGCCACGACTCCTCCTTGCTGCCACCGGGCGGATAGAAGCGCTCCGGCACCGGGATATCGCGAAACTCGACCTGGTCTGCGGTGGCACCCTTGAGCGACTCGCAGACACCTTCCTCCTCCACCAGTCGGCAGATGAGTGCACCCTTGCTTCCGTACACGCGGGCTTCGAGGCCGGGATAGTTTCCCACGGTCACGAAGCTGGTCTGGATGGAGCCGAACGCGCCGCTCTCGAAGTTGCCGATGAAGATGTCGCCGTCGTCGATGTTCATGCGCATCATCGTTCCAGTTGCGCGCACGACGCGCTCCGGGATGAAGTTCCGCATCGTACCAACCACCTCGGAGAACCTGCTGCCCATGAACAGGTGGCAGAGGTCCATGATTGGCGCGCCGTACCCTTCCAGTGACGACACCTGGATCACGGATTGGTCGGCTTCGTGATCCACCTGGCGCAGGGGATTCTGCGGGTCGAGCCACTGCGAGTTCTGCTCGTACCCGTTGAAGATGAACGGCGTGCCCACGTACCCGGTGGCTATCAATTCCTTCATGTACTGCATGGCGGGACTGTAGCGGAACGTGAACCCGAGCTTGGTCTTCACCCCGCGCACACGAGCCAGCTCCGCGGCGCGCAGTGTCTCCTTGTAGTCGTATGCAACCGGCTTTTCGCACAGCACATGCTTGCCGGCATCGAGCGCCGCCCAGCTCAGGTCGAAGTGTGTCGCACTCGGCGTGCAGACATCGACGAGGTGCACGTCCGGCCTCGCAATGAGTTCCTCCGCTGAGGCGCACACGTGTGGAATGCCGAACTTCTCGGCGAATTGCTCGGCACGCTCTCGTATCGGATCCGCAATGGCAACCAACGTACAGCGCGGATCGCGCACGTAGCCCGGCAGATGCGCAAATTCGGCCCATGCGCCTGCGCCAAGCACTCCAACTCCTACTCGAGCGCCGGCGGGTATCGTCTTTCGTACGACAGTCATTACTTGATGATTGCGGAAGTGTCGCCGGGCAGGAGCAGCTGCCGGTGCGCCCAGATTGGCGCAATACCATTGGTCATTACACGTTCGTGAAACTCTCGCAGGCTGAAGCTCGAGCCCTGCCGTCGCTGGTAGTCGGCACGCAGCGCGAGCAATCCGCGCTTGCCCAGGAAGTAGCCTCCATACGTGGGATCGTACGCGCCGCGCTCGGCTTCACGTTTGGCTGCGGGTGCGGCGACGTACGCCTCGCGCTCGAAGCACCGCTGTGCATCGTAGAGCGTCCAGTCGCCTGTGTGCAAGCGGATGCCCGACAACAGCCGGCAGATGCGAGTGAGCGCATCGCTCGATTGCGCAAGCCGCAACCGGGGATCGTTCCCGCCGAACCCTTCGTCGAGCACCATCTGCTCGGCGTAGTGCGCCCATCCGTCCTGACCGGATGACGGCTGGGGGAATGGATTCAAGCCGATCCAGATGCGGCGCACCTTGCCTGGCGTGCGGCGCATGTAGGTAGAGTGCAGCCAATGACCAGGCATTGCCTCATGCGCCGCCGTATTGGAGAGCGACGCATAGTTGTAGCGCTCCAGCCATGCCTCCTGTTGCTCCGCCGGAAGGTCGGGCCGCGCATCCGTGATGTAGAAGATGCTCTGCACGGTCGGCTTCTCGAGAGGAGGACGCGCGTGCATCGACGCGAAGCCCAGGTCGAACGGCAACGCGGGCTTCACCAGCACGCCCTCGCCGGCAGGCAGTGACGCGATCTTCCGCTCCGACACGAAGCGCGAGAGCGAGTCGACGAGCACCTGTGTGGCGCCCACCACCCCGCCCAGTGCGGGATGGGTGCGGCGGACGGTGAGCCACGTGGCGAGTGGATCGCGTCCCGGCGCAAGCAGTTGAGCCGCAGCGCGAAACGACTCCTGCTCGCGCCGCAGCTCACGTTCGCCTATCGAGAGCAGCGTGGCCAGCGGCGTATCGATCAGCTCTTCGGCGCTGTAGCGTCGCGCCACGTTCACTGCGCCAATGGCGAAGCTCCCGGTGGCCACCGGGACGACGTCCCGTTCGAGATGGCCCGCGTACGCATCGATGAGCGGGATGGCGACATCCGCCGCCCGCCGCAGTGAATCGCGGAGTGATGTGTTTCGATCGCCCGCAAAAGCCAGGTCGAGATCCTTGCCGAGCATCTCGCTCGCTCCACGCATGAATGAGGCGCCTCGCTCGGCGAAGAGTCGGGGAGGATTCACAACGTTCGTGCGCGCCGCAGCGAGCAGCGCGGGTACCTGCCGCAACTTGGCGATGATGCGACGCATGCGGAGCGGCGCAGGGTCGCTCTCCACCGTCATCAGGTTGTGGATGCCGTCGGTGAGTGCCGAGGCATACAGCATCGGGTTGCGCCGCCAGTTCTCGAGTGTCTCCTGCTCGAGAAGCCATCCGTCGATGATGCCGAGCAGGATGCGGCGGTCCACGCGCTCGTCAGGCGTGAGGGAGGTCTGCTGGAAGGCCTCGAGTTCGCCTCTCTCTCGCTTCAGCGCAGCGATTTCCAATCGAATGCCACGTGCGGAGAAGTCGTCGACCAGGTCGTCATGGGCATGCAGTCCGTTGCCCGCGGCGATGGAGGGATGTCGCCGAGCGAAATGGTCCAGGTAGCGGTCGACGAATGCCGCGAACGCTCGATTGTTCGCCTGCCTGGGCGTTGCGCCGGATACTGCCGCCATGAGGCAGGCCGCCGCGAGCGCGATGGGGACGCGGCGAAACGTCACACGTCGCATCATGGAGCGAACGAGGTCTTCATGCGATCACGAGTCGGCGAATCATCCTCGTTCCACGGAAATGGCGCTCCCTTCACTTGCCGAGGGTACACCTCGTCGAGGTTGGCCGCGTCGTACATTCGCCCGTTCTTCATCACGAAGCGGATGTCCGCGGTATTGCGGATGTCGTCGAGCGGATTGCGGTCGAACACCAGCAGGTCGGCCATCTTGCCCACCTCCAGCGACCCGATGTCCTTGCCGAGTCCCAGCGCATTGGCCCCGAGGATGGTGGCGATTTTCATGGCATCCATTGGGGTCATGCCATCGCCCATCGCGATGTTCCACAGTTCCCAGTGGTAGCCGATGCCCTGCTGCTGCCCGTGCGAGCCCACTCCCGCGCTGCCGCCGGCGTCGATGAGATGCTTGATGTCGGTACCCACGAGCCGCATGGGGTACTGCGTGTCGTGGAACCAGCCCGCCTGCGCCATGGTGGTCACGGCTCCCGCCGATCCACCGCGGCGCAGGATCTTGCCTTCGAGATCACTCCACGGGGTGAACCGCTGCAGCTTGGCGTCATGCAGCAGGTCCATATGTTCGTACCAGTAGTTCTCGCCCCACGGCGCGCCGTACGCCACGATGATGGTGGGCGTATAGGTGATGCCCGACTCCTGGAGCAGGCGGATGACATCCGACTGCAATGGGTACGTGGGAATGGTGTGCTCATGCCCGCTGTAGCCGTCGATGGCCTCGGTCATGTTCAGCTTGATGTCCAGACCGCCTTCGGTGGTGGGCATGAGCTTCAGCTCGTTGGCCGCCTGGATGACCCACTGCCGTACCTCACGGTTGCCCGTCTGGTACTCCTTGATGGTCTTCGTGTCGTAGTACTCGGCGTAGCGCCTGAGCACCGTACGCGCATTGTCGAGGCTGCGGATGTTCTCCGCGGCGAACACGCCCGGTCCTGTGGAGTAGATGCGCGGGGCGAGCACCAGCCCCGCCTTCTCCTGGTCCTCGTACGACAGCACGTCCGTGGTGCCGGTCTGCGGATCGCGCGCCGCCGTCACGCCATACGCGAGGTTGGCTGCGTAGCTCCACACGGGATCGCGGTGCACGTTGCTGGCGAGGCGCAGGTGCGCATGCGTATCCACGAAGCCGGGACTGATCGTCTTGCCGCTGATGTCGATCTCCTTCGCACCTGCGGGCACAGCCACCGACCCGCTCGGCCCGATGGCAGTGATGCGGTTGTTGACCACCACGATGTCACCCTTCTCGATCACCAGCCCGCCGTTCATGGTGATGATGCGCGCACCGCGCAGCACGGCCGAGGCGTGCGGAATGTCCCGCTCGGCCGCGAGGCGAATGCGCGTTTCCATTGGCTTGAAGGTGGGCAGCGGCGCGCGGCCGGCCCGGGCTCCGCGACCCGCACCGGTATCTGCCGAGGAATCGCCTGCGGCAGGTCCGCCCGCGGTGCTGCGCGCGGGATTCGCCTTGCGCACGGAGTCATCGAACGCGATGGCGCGCGCGACGTCGTATACGACATGCGCATTGCCAATGGACCAGTGGATGGCGTTGTCGTCGTTGCCCCAGTGCGGAAACTGCGCGCCGATGTCCGTGAGCTTGCGCGAGGGAAATGCCTGCCCGCCACCAGCCACCGCCGGGTCTGCCCCCGCTCCGCCGCCACGCCCTTCTCCCACGGTGATGGTGGGCTCCGGACCGCCTGGCCACGGAACGTCGGGGATGTAGTAGAGGTCGAGGTTCACCTGCGCGAGCGCATGTTCGCCGCCGGGCGAGAGCTGCACCCAGCTGGCAACGGCGCCGCGTCCGCCTGGTGGACTACCCGGTGGTATTGCTCCGGCCACGCGGAGGATGGGCTTGATGTCAGTGCCGTCCCAGCGCATGGAGTAGAGGCCCCGCGCCGCCGTGTAGGCGAAGATGCGCGACGTGTCGCGCGCACTGAAGTGTGCGTCGCCCGCAGCGCTCGCGATGAACGTGGCAGGGCCACCCGTTGCGGGCATCCAGAACAGTTCGCCGGGCGCGCCGCCCCGACCACCACCGCCGCTGGTGCGGAATCCTCGCGACGGCGCGCGCGTTGCCACGATGCGCGTGCCGTTCGGCGTATAGACAGGGTTCGTCCACATGCCTTCCTGCGGCGTGAGCCGCTGCGCGCGGCCACTGCCATCGCTGCGCATGCGGTTCAGGTAGCCGATGCTGTCGTCCCACGTGGTGTAGGCAATCCATTGCCCGTCGGGACTCCACGCGGGTTCGAACTCGCCATTGCTGGAGTTCGTGAGCCGTTTCGGCGTGCCGTTGGGATAGTCCATCACGTACAAGTGATCCATCGCCACGAAGGCCAGCCGCCGTCCATCCGGACTCGGCGCGCCGTCGCGAATCTGCTTCACGGTGAACGTGGATGAATCCGGGATGCGGTAGTCGAAGCCCACGTGCGGACCCATGGCCTGCACGACGTCTGCTTCAAATGGAATTTCCGTCGCCTGCTTCGTGGCGACAGCCACCTTCCACAGCTTGCCGCCCCACGTCGTCACGAGGTACTTCGAGTCCGGCGTAAAGCTCATGCCGGGATAGACGTCGAGCGTCGCGAGCGATTCCTGGTCGTCGCGCTGCACCGGGCCCGTGAGCCATTCCTCCTCGCTGCTCTCCAGGTTGCGAATGCGGAGTCGCGTCTGGTCCACGTAGCGCGTGCCGTACACGAGCCACTTGCCATCGGGCGACAGCGTGGGCCGGAACGCCGAACCCCAGCGGCTCTCCTTGCTGGTGACGCGGCCTGTCTCGCGGTCGTACTGCATCAGGTCATAGTCACCCATTGGGGTGTTGTAGACCCAGCGTCCTCGGCGCTGCGCGAACCAGATGTAGCGCGGGTCCTTGCCGAACGCGGGCCCTTCCTCGCGAATGACATCGGCCGCGGCACCCCCGCTGGCCGGGGCCACCGCACGACCGGCGGAGGCGGTGTCACGAACCAGCTGAATACCGGAGCCGCCGGTGGCGGGAAAGAGCCAGAGTCGCTGGCCGCGCGTGGCGATGATGTACTTGCCGTCCGGCGTCCACGTGGGCGACTCGTACTCTGTGGTATTGCCCGTGGTGACCTGGACGGTGTCCTTCCGGTCCACGCTGATGGTCCAGAGGTTGTAGCCTCCCGTGCGGTCGCTCACGAAGACGATCTTCTTGCCATCTGGCGAGAATCGCGGCTGGGCGTCGAAGCCCATGCCGCGAGTGAGCGCGGTCGCCTTCCCACCGGAAATCGGCATCGTATAGATGTCGCCAAGCAGGTCGAAGGCAATCGTCCGGCCGTCACGGCTGACGTCGCTGGAAATCCAGTTGCCCACTTTCGTGGTGAAGGCCAGCGTGCGCGTCGGGTGCAGGGGCAGCAATTCCTGCATGGGGTCACGGGGCGACGGGCTCGACGCGGATCGCTGTGCGGCGAGCAGCGCGGGCAGCAGGACGAGTGCGCAGGCGGCACCCCGAATGAAGCGTGGCGGCACAGGAAGGGATGTCATGCGGAGTCTGGGAGGATGGCGGGCGCGGCGCCGCGGAGGGAAAGTGCAGTGGGGCTGGCGCGCGGGCAATCCTCTTCTTCGCCACACGCATGGTTCCCGGCTGCGCCATGTGCGATGTTCCACGCTGAAGACATGACTCCACATCAGGCTGCGAGACAGCAGTGAGCTTTCATCCCAACGACATCCGCCGACGAGGCATCGAAGCCTCCGTCCTCATCCTTGGGGTGATGCTGTTCCTGCTTGGCGGATTTTTTCGCGGGCAGGTAATCCAGCACCAGAAGTACGCAACGCAGTCCGAGACCAACCGCATGCGCGAGATTCCGCTGCCGGCGGCGCGCGGCGTGATCTACGATCGCAACGGACTCGTGATTGCCGACAACGTGGTGGGGTACTCGGTATCGGTGCTCGCACTGCGGGAAGATTCGCTGCGATCCATCCTCACGCGGCTGGGCGAGGTCATCACCATCACCCCCAACCAGACGGAGCAGGCCGTACGGCGCCTGCGTCGTGCACCGGGCCGGCCCACGGTGATCATCGCGGACGCGGGCTTCGATGTCGTGAGTGTGCTGGAGGAGCATCGGTCGCAGTTTCCGGGACTCATCATCCAGAGCGCACCGCGGCGCTTCTATCCTGATGGCCAGATCGTATCGGCGTTCGTGGGATATACAGGCGAAGTGTCCGAGAACGACCTCGCGCGCGCACACGATTCGCTGGACTACAAGGCCGGCCAGCAGATCGGCAGGCAGGGGTTGGAAAAGGAGTACGAAGCGGTGCTGCGCGGTACGGAGGGCAGCCAGTTCGTGGAGGTGGATGCGCGGGGACGCATCGTGCGCCAGACGGCCGCGCGTGCTGACCTCGCTCCCATCTCCGCAAAGCCGCTGTACACGAACATCGACATGAATCTCCAGCGCGTGGCGGCCGGCGTGTTTGGCGATACGCTGCAGGGTGGCATTGTGGCGCTGGATCCCAAGACCGGCGCTGTGCTGGCGCTCGTGAGCGCGCCCGGCTGGGACGGCAACCGGTTCGTGGGCGGCATTCCCGCGCAGTACTGGGATTCGCTGCGCAGCGATCCACGAAAGCCGCTCTACAACAAGGCGCTGCAGGGCGAGTATCCGCCGGGCTCCACCTTCAAGATCGCCACGGCCATCATGGCACTGGAAGGCAACTCGGTAACGTTGCAGGAGCACATGCCCCAGACCTGCAACGGCGGGCTGCAGTATGGCTCGCGATTCTTCCACTGCGACGGCAAGCACGGCAGCCTGTCGCTCGCGGAAGCCATCGCCAAGTCATGCAACACGTACTTCTACCAGCTCGGCCTCAAGGTGGGGCTCGCCAAGTTGCTCGCCGGTGGCGTGAACCTCGGGTTCAAGGATCGCGCGGGCATCGACCTCCCCGAGGAGCGCGCGCCGCTCTGGCCTGCCACCACGGCCTACTTCGACAGGCGCTACGGCAAGAGTGGATGGACGGGGTCCGTGGTGCTCAATCTCGCGATTGGACAGGGCGAGAATGCGCAGACCATCCTCAACATGGCGCGCTTCTACACCGCGCTGGCGACGGACGGAACGGAGGCGCGCCCCGAGGTAGTGAAGCGCGCGCCGGAGCGGAAGCGGCTGTTCAAGCTCACCGACAAGCAGTTCACCGACCTGCGCGCAGCGCTGGCCAACGTGGTGGAAACGGGAACTGCGGCGCGCGCGAAGATCGAGGGTGTGGTCCTGGCCGGAAAGACCGGTACGGCACAGAGCCGGAAGTACGGCGCCAATGGCAAGGAGCTCAACTTCTCGTGGTTCGTGGGCTTCGCACCGGCGGACGACCCCAAGATCGTGGTGGCCATGATGCTGGAGTACGTCCCCTTCCAGGGCGCCACGACGGCCACGCTCGTGTCGAAGATCATCGGGTCGTACCTGCACGTGGTGCCAAAGGTGGACATCGTCCCGTATTGATCCGGGACCTGGTCAGGCCTCGCGCTTTTCGAACAGCAGCTTGCTCTGGAATCGCTGCGACTCGCTGATGCGCTCCACCTCCACCGACATCGCGTCCACGCTCTGCTGAAGCTGGAGCAACTGCTGCTGCAGCAGGCGCGCATTGTCGCTCGAGCCCACTGCGTCCGGGCGACGCTCCATCCGCCGCGCGATCATGCGCGCGAACGGGCCCAGGATGACAATGACGACAATGAGGCCCAGCAGGCCGAACGCCGTTTCCTCCGCCCGTCTCGCGATTCGCTCCACCCCGGGAGGCAGTGCCGCAGTGGTGATCACCGTTCGGTCGCCCTGCTTGTCGATGATCAGCCGGCCCCCGCCGTGCGGAACGGGCGACAGGACGACGGGCGCCGCAAGAGGGTCAGGTACCTGCGGCGTGCCCGGTTTGCCCACTCCGTCACCGTCGATGACGGTCCTGTGGGTCGTTCCGCGGACCTGAAGAGGATTTCGCATCGGTCGTCGATCGGTCTGTGGTGAGTCACCCCTGCGTCGTACTCCTTCCTACGGATGACGGGGCCATTTGGTGTCGAGGCTCCAGTGTCACTCGACCGGCGGCGGTCCGCTCATGATCTGACGCAGTTCGATCGCCATGTTCATCGGCTCCCCACCGGGCCCTGGCGCAGCGGACGCCTTTGCAGCAAGGGCCGCGGCGCGCTCTGCGCTCTTCACTTCCACGATCCAGAACCCGACGAGGAATTCCTTTGACTCTGCAAAGGGACCGTCGGTGGCAGGCGCGCCGTCCTTGCCCGCCCGAATCAGCCGAGCGGCGCCGGGTGGCGCGAGGCCCTCGGCCATCACGCGTTCTCCGGCGTCGGCCATCTCCTTGTTGAAGCGGTGCATGAAGGCCACATGTGCCTTGAAGTCCTCCGGCGACCAATTGTTGGTCGCGTAGACACCGGTACCGCGCGGGGCGTGCATCATCATCATGAATCGCATGGCTCGTCCTTCAATATTGTTTGTATGGTGGTCTCTCATCAGGAAGTCGGAGCCGGGCGTGATTCCTCTACATCACGAGCTTCGGCTTCTTTCCTTGAATGACCACGCCGCTCACACCGCCATCCTGCAGCAGCTTGTTGAACGCGGGCACATCCTGCTGTTCGATGATTTCCACCTGCGACCGAAGGACCGCCCACAGCCGCTCGAGCTCCGCAAACCGTTCGCGCGAGGGCTGCGATACGAACTCACCGGACTCCACGTTGCCCAGCAGGAACGAGTACTGCGCGTTGATGCCGTTGCGGTAGTTGATCACGTCCTGTCCGTTCGCCGCCTTGGTAGAGAGCTGCGGCTCCAGCGTCTCCACCTTGCCGGTGATTTCCTTGCCCTTGCCGGCAATCGCGGCCGCCACGGGCGTCTCCTTCGTGTGCTCGATGAACTTCGACACCTGGTCCTTCACGTCGCGAATGCGCAGCAGGGCATCATGGATCTCGCCCACGCGTGCGTTGAGCGCATGCGTGAGGGAATCGCGCGCGGCAACGTCCGCGGGCGACGTGGTGACGCGCGGATCAGGCCGAACGTCGAGCGGCTGCGTCTGCACCGTGTTGCCCATGGTGAGCTTCACCTGATATCGGCCGGGCGACACCAGGTATCCACTTCCCGGTCCGCCCCAGATGGTGATGTTGCCGGGAAGTGACGTTGGCGGTTCGGCACGGAGGTCCCACTGGAATGCATTGAGTCCGGCCTTGGGGTTCGGCATGGTGCGAATCACGGGCGGCGGACCACCGCCGGGAGCGGCCGGCGCGGCCGGACCACGCGTGTACGTACGCAGGACTTTCCCGCTGGCGTCGAGGAACTCGAGCTTCACCACCTGTGCGGAGTCGGGAGCCTTGGCCAGCTCGTAGAAGATGTTGGCACCGAACGGTGGATTGCGTCCCGCCGATGTGGTGGGCGCCGATGGTCCGCCGCCGAGCAGCGCGGGGCGTGGTGCGAAGAGGGTGACGTCGGCCTTGGCGACCTGCTCGTTCATCTGGCGCAGCGGCGTGAGGTCGTCGAGTGCCCAGAAGGCACGGCCTTCCGTTGCGGCGTAGAGGTCGCCGTGCCGTGCTTCGAGATCCGCGATGGGAGTGTTTGGCAGGTTGCGCGAGAAGGGCTGCCAGTTGCCGCCACCATCATATGAGACGTAGACACCAGTCTCGGTGCCGGCGTACAGCAAGCCGCGACGCTCGGGATCCTCGCGGATGACGCGTACCGGCTCGCCCTCGCGCAGGCCGTTCGCGATTCGCGTCCAGCTCTTGCCGTAGTCCGTGGACTTGAATGGATAGGGCGCGTAGTCGCCTCGACGGTCCATGCGGAATGCGAGATACACGGTGCCCGGATCGTGCGGCGACACTTCCAGGTTGTTCGCCAGGCCTACGCCGACGCCCGGCGGCGTGACGTTCGTCCACGTCTTGCCACCGTCGCGCGTGACCTGCACGAGTCCGTCGTCCGTGCCCACGTAAATGGTATTCGCATCGTGCCGCGACTCGGCGATGTTGACGATGGCGCCATACACTTCGCCGCCGGCGCCCTCGTTGGTGATGGGCGTGCCACCGAAGCCCTGCGTCGCCTTGTCGTTGCGCGTGAGGTCGGGCGAGATGGGGGTCCATGTGCGTCCGCGATCAGCAGTGCGGAACAGCACGTTGCCGCCGTGGTAGACCACGTTCGGATTGTGCTGCGAGACCACGGCGGGCGACGTCCAGTTGAAGCGGTAGCGCGTCTTGTCCGTTGGCTCGGTGAGGTTGAGCTCGGGCCATGGCATCACGGAGCGCTTGAGGTCCGTCTGGGTGTCCAGTTCCTCCAGGATGCCCACGTAGCAGCCGCCGTACACGTAGCGCGGGTTGCGCCGATCGACGCCCACGTTCGCGCTTTCGCAGCCGGGTCCCTCCTGCCAGTCGCGCTCGCCGATGTTCGGTCCGTCGCTGCGCGACTTGATGATCACGGAACTATTGTCCTGCTGGCCACTGTAGAGGCGGTACGGATACACGTCGTCGACGATCACGTGGTAGAACTGCGCGGTGGGTTGGTTGTCCTGCGTGCTCCAGCTGCGTCCCGCGTCGAGCGAAATGGTGGCGCCGCCATCGTTCGCGTTGATGAGCAGGCGCGAATCCTTCGGGTTGATCCAGAGTTGGTGGTTGTCGCCATGCTGCGCCGGCAGCGTGGCGAAGGTGCGCCCGCCGTCGATGCTCTTCATGATGGGTGCATTCATGACGTACACGACGTCGGCGTTCTGCGGATCGGCGGTGACGTTCATGTAGTACCACGAGCGCGTCTGGATGAGGCGGTCCTCGCTGAGCAGGCGCCACGTCTTGCCCGCGTCGTCACTGCGAAAGAGTCCACCCTTCTCCGCTTCGACGATCGCATACACACGGTCCGGATTGGCCGGCGACACGACGACGCCGATCTTGCCCATCAGCTTCGGCAGCCCCTCAGTGAGACGCGTCCATGTATCGCCGCCGTCCGTGGACTTCCAGATGCCGCTGCCCGCGCCGCCACTGCGCACCAGCCAGGGCAACCGCTGGTGATCCCAGAACGCAGCGTAGAGAATGCGCGGATTGGTGGGATCCATGGAGAGGTCATTCGCGCCGCTCGCGGCATTCGTGCCCTTGAGCACCTGTAACCAACTCTTTCCGCCATCGATAGAACGGTAGATCCCCCGTTCGCTCGTGCCCTTCCACCGGTCGCCCTGTGCGGCGACGTACACCACGTCGGGATTGGAGGGATGCACGCGCACCTGCGCAATCTGCCGGGTGTTCTCGAGCCCGATGCGCGTGAACGTCTTGCCGGCATCGGTGCTGCGAAACATCCCGTTGCCATACGACGACGACTGGCCGCGCACCGCGTGCTCGCCTGTGCCCACGTACACCACGTTGCGATCCGACTCCGCCACGGCAATCGCGCCGATGGAGCCATTCATGCCGGCCCCCGCCACGCCGTCGGATATCACCTTCCATGTGTGGCCCGCATTCTCCGTCTTCCATACGCCGCCGCCCGTGTAGCCCACGTAGTACGTGTTCGGCTGCGACGTGACGCCAGCCACCGCGTCGGCTCGGCCACCCCGGAATGGCCCGATGTTGCGCCATTGCATCGCGGCAAACAGCGAGGTGTCGTACGCGGCACGGGCCTGGGCGTACAGCGGGGGAGCAGACAGCGCGAGACAGGCGAGAGCAAGTCGGGTGGAGCGAATCATCGGGGCTCTGGGAATGGTGACAAGGACGGTTGCAGGTGGCACGTTTGCCGGGTGATTGCGAAATGCTGCTACTTCATGCCATAACAGGGTGTGAGCTTGCGGGGCGCGACCATGCGGAGCTGACGACCATGGATACACACGCTGGCCCGAGGGGTCCGGGCAATATGCACGCGGAGACTCCGCGCATCCATGATGCGGGAGTCATTGCCTTCCTGCGATTCAGGATGACGCCGGAGGAACAGGGCTGGCGACGCTTTCGCCCAGTCCTCCTTCCCGTGAGCAGCGTCCCGATCGATGA
>JAYVNZ010000130.1:0-2660 GCA_043758185.1 Gemmatimonadaceae bacterium
CCTGCCCTTGAGCGTAGCGAAGGGAAGGACCTGCTTTTCCCTTGACTGCAACACCCCAAACCTGAACTCACAGCAATGCAGCTCTTCGATACAATAGCCTCCATGGGTCACGAGCAGCTCGTGATCTGCAATGACTCCTCCGCCGGCTATCGCGGCATCATCGCCATTCACAGCACCACCCTTGGCCCCGCGCTCGGGGGCACGCGCTTCTGGCAGTACGCCAGCGACGAAGAGGCCATTGTCGACGCCCTGCGCCTCGCGCGCGGCATGACCTACAAGAACGCCGTGGCCGGACTCAACCTGGGCGGGGGCAAGTCGGTGATCATCGGGAACAACAAGACGGCGGACCGCGAGATGATCTTCCGCGCACACGGCCGGTTCGTGGAGTCGCTCGGCGGGCGGTACATCACGGCGGAAGACGTGGGCACCAGCACCGCGGACATGGACTTCGTGCACATGGAGACGAAGAACGTGTCGGGACTGGCCGGCCGCTCGGGCGATCCGTCTCCGGTCACCGCCCATGGCGTGTTCCGCGCCATCCAGGCATCGGCCAGGGAACGCTGGGGCTCGGATGACCTCAGCACGAAGACCGTGTCGCTGCAGGGAGCGGGTCACGTCGGCTACTACCTCGCCAAGGAACTGCACGAAGCCGGCGCAAAGCTCATCGTGACGGACATCGATGTGGAGCGCGTGAAGCAGGTGGTGTCGGAGTTCGGCGCGCGTTCCGTGGCGCCCGAGGAGATCTACGCCGCGCCGGCCGACATCTTCGCGCCGTGCGCACTGGGTGGCATCATCAACGACAGCACCATTCCGCAGCTCACCTGCGAGATCGTGGCGGGCGGCGCGAACAATGTCCTGCTGGAGGAGCGCCACGGCGTGGTGCTGGAGGAGCGCGGCATTCTCTACGCGCCCGACTACGTGGCCAACGCCGGCGGCGTGATCAATGTGTACTCGGAGCTTGCTGGCTGGAGTTCCGCGCGCGCCTTCCGCAAGGCCGATGAAATCTACGACACCATCCTCAAGGTGTTCGCGATCGCGAAGCAGGACAACGTGCCGACGTACGTGGCGGCGGATCGACTCGCCGAGCAGCGTATCAAGGCCGTGGGCAGCATGGTGCGGACGTGGCCGCAATGGCCGAATAAATAAAGTCTGACGGTCCGACAGTCTGACTGTCTGACAGGACGGCGTTGGGTGATCGGAAGCTCGAATGCACACGGCGCCCGCCCCATGACGAGTTCAGGACCGGATAACTATTAACGCAGTCCTGTCGGACTGTCAGACTGTCAGACCGAAAAACCAGGAGTCCGCATGGCTGCGTCCGAAACAATCCTGATCGCCTCCGACCATGCCGGTTTCGAGCTGAAGGAAACCCTGGAAGCAGAGCTCAGGGCACTCGGCTACTCCGTCCAGGACCTTGGTCCGAGCACGGATGCGAGTATCGATTACGCGGACTTTGCGCATCCGCTGGCAAAGCGTGTCTCGGATGGCGAGAACCGCCGCGGTGTGCTGTTGTGCGGCACCGGGCTCGGGATGTCGTATACGGCTAATCGCTATCCGCACGTGCGGGCGGCGGTGGCGTGGGCACCGGAAATCGCGGCGCTCGCGCGCGAGCACAACGACGCGAACGTGCTCGTGTTGCCCGCCCGGTTCGTTGGAGCGGAGGAGGGCAGGACGATCCTGAAGGCGTGGCTCGACACCCCGTTTGCCGGCGGTCGGCATGCACGTCGCGTGGCGAAGATCGAGCGCGACGGCGATGCGGAGGATGTGGGCGGGGGGTGAGCGCGCCGCGCCGGTAATGCGCTGGGAAGATCGGCTCGCGCTCGTGACGGTGGCGCACTATGTTCGGCACGCTAACAAAAGAACGCCAACCACCGTACCCGTGGCATGCCCGGAAAATTCCTGATTGCGTGGGTGCTCGTTGCGCTGGTGAGCAGCAGTGCACCAGCTGAAACCGGATCGGAGCTCTGGCTGCGGTATCGCACCGTGCCCAATGCGGCGCTGCGTGCCGAGTATCGCCGCGCGTTTCGGGCGATCGTCGTCGACGGCGAGTCGCCCACGCTGCGGGCTGCGCGCGAAGAACTGACGCGTGGCCTCACCGGGCTTCTTGGCGCGCCTGTCGCCCAGGCTCGTGGCGTGACTCGCGGCGACGTATTCCTCGGCACGCGATCAGGTTCGCGCGTCATCGCAGCGCTCCCGTTCGCGGGAGAGCTCGCCGCGCTCGGCGCGGGTGCCTATGTCATTCGTCCCGCAACCGTGAGCGGACGACGCATGCTCGTGGTGGCCGCGAATGATGATGTGGGAGCGCTGTACGGCGTGTTCGCCCTCCTGCGGCAACTCCAGACTGCCACGCCTGTCGCGAATCTTCCTACAGCGAGCAAGCCACGCGTCCAGTTGCGCATGCTCGACCACTGGGACAACCTCGATCGCAGCGTCGAGCGCGGCTACGCAGGCCAGTCCCTCTGGGAATGGGACAGCCTGCCCGCCGTGCTGTCGCCGCGCTACCGCGACTACGCGCGCGCCAATGCGTCCATCGGCATCAATGGCAGCGTGCTCACCAACGTGAACGCGAACGCGAAGGTGCTGACCGCACCGTATCTCGCCAAGGTCGCGGCTGTCGCCGGGGTGCTTCGCCCATATGGCATCCGCGTCTTCCTCACCGC
>JAYVNZ010000131.1:0-4136 GCA_043758185.1 Gemmatimonadaceae bacterium
TATATATGGTGACGTCGGGCAATTCCGGCATGGTGTCGTCCTGAGCGAAGCGAAGGACCTGCTCTTGGCGTGGGACGCTGCTGCGAACACAGCAGCCCGCAGGCAACCATGTCAACGCCCTCCGGCCCTCCGGCGTTGTGCCTGATAGATTGCACGCTCCACCACTCCCCTTTCGAATCGAAGCCCGCAACATGTCCACGCTTGTATTCCGTCGCCTCGTCGCCGCCCTGTTCCTGCCCGCCGCGGGAGTCATTGCCCAACAGCCGCGCACGCTCACGGCTGCCGACTACAGCCGCGCCGAGCATGCCCTGGCTGCGTACGCCTCGCCGCTGGTGTTCGGCGGTGCCGTGCGTCCAACCTGGCTGCCCGACGGACGATTCTGGTATCGCACCACCACCGCATCAGGATCGCACTTCATCCTGGTGGATCCGGTCAAGGGCACGCGCGCTCCCGCCTTCGACCAGGCGAAACTCGCTGCGGGACTCTCGACCGCCGCCGGCGCATCCTACAGCGGCAACGCGCTCCCCTTCACCGGCTACGAATACCGGCCCGATGGCGCCATCCGGGTTCGCGTGAGCAACAGGGCGTACGACTGCAACACCGAGACGGGCCGATGCGGCGCGGCGATGGACGATCGTGAGGCGGCCACCCCCGCCGTCGGCGCGCGCCGAGGTGGTGCTGGCGGCACTCGCCCCGAAGTGACGTCGCCCGACGGACGGCGCAGCGCGTACATCAAGGACTACAACCTCTGGGTGAAGGACGCCGCGACCGGGCAGGAGAAGGCGCTCACGCACGACGGCGTGAAGTACTTCGGCTACGCCACGGACAACGCCGGCTGGACACACTCCGATCGCGCCATCCTCGTGTGGTCGCCCGACTCGCGAAAGATCGCGACGTTCCAGCAGGATGAACGCGGCGTGGGCATGATGTACCTCACCACCACCACGGCAGGACATCCGGTGCTCTCGGCATGGCCGTACCCGCTCCCGGGCGACAGCATCATCACCACCATCCAGCGTGTAGTCGTCGACGTCGATGCGGCAACGGTGACGCGGTTCCAGATGCCCGCCGACGAGCATCGCTCCACGCTGTGCGACGACATCGCGTGTCGAGGCAATGAATGGACGGACGTCGAATGGTATCCCGACGCCTCCCACGTCGCCTTCGTCTCCACCTCGCGCGATCACAAGAGCGCGAAACTTCGCGTCGCCGACGCCATGACCGGCGCCATCCGCGACGTGTTCGAAGAGAGAGTGGTCACGCAGTACGAATCCGGCAACGGCAAGGCCAATTGGCACGTCATGCCGGCCAGCAACGAGGTGATCTGGTTCTCGGAGCGCGACGACTGGGGCCAGCTGTACCTCTATGACCTCGCTACGGGCAAGCTCAAGAACCAGGTCACCACGGGTGTCGGCAACGTGACACAGCTGCTGCGCGTGGACGAGTCGGCGCGCACGCTGTGGTTCGGCTGCGTGGGCAAGGTACCGGGTCGCGATCCATACTTTCGCTCGCTCTGCAAGACAGGAATGGATGGACGAGGCTTTGCGGTGCTGACGCCAGAGAACGGTGATCACGACGTCGTGTTGTCACCATCGGGCAAGTTCTTCATCGACACCTATTCGCAGCCGAATGTCGCGCCCGTATCCGTGCTGCGCGACGCGAACGGCAAGCTCGTCGCGACGCTCGAGAAGGCGGACATCTCGCGCCTCGTCGCCAGCGGCTGGAAGGCGCCGATGCCCATTACCGTGAAGGCCCGTGACGGCAAGACGGACCTGTATGGATTGATGTACACGCCATCGGCGATCGACTCGTCGCGCAAGTACCCCATCATCAACCACGTGTATCCTGGGCCGCAGACTGGCAGCGTTGGCGGACGCACATTCAGCCCGGCCCGCGGTGACAACCAGGCGCTCGCGGAACTGGGCTTCGTCGTCGTCGAGATCGACGGGATGGGCACGCCGTGGCGCTCCAAGTCATTCCACGACGCCTACTTCGCCCGGATGGGCGACAACACGCTGCCAGACCAGGTGGCGGGCATGAGGGAACTGGCGTCGCGCTATCGATTCATCGACCTCGACAAGGCTGGTGTCTGGGGCCATTCTGGCGGCGGTTTCGCCACCGCTGACGCCATGTTCCGCTATCCGGATTTCTTCAAGGTGGGCATCGCGGAATCCGGCAACCACGACAACCGCGTTTACGAGGATGACTGGGGCGAGCGCTACCAAGGCCTGCTCGTGCGGCGAGCCGGCACGGACAACTACGCGGCGGAAGCCAACCAGACCCTCGCGAAGAACCTGAAGGGCAAGCTGCTGCTCGCCCACGGCACCGTGGACGACAACGTGCCACCGGACAACACGACGCTCGTGGTAGACGCGCTCATCAAGGCGAACAAGGACTTCGACCTGCTCATGCTGCCCAACCAGTCGCACGGCTACGGCAGCATGTCGGCGTACATGATGCGCCGCCGCTGGGATTACTTCGTCAAGAACCTGATGGGCGCAGAACCGCCAAGGGAGTACGAGATCAAGCCTCCCTCTGCACCGCGGGCGATTCCATGAGCGCACTCTCGCGGCTGTCCTGCCTCGCTGTCGCCGTTCCCGCGTTGCTCGGCGCACAGATCCCTGCATCCGAATACGCCGCGCGCCGCGACTCCCTCGCGTCACGCATCAAGGATGGCGTCGTCGTCGCATTTGGCGGCCGCACCCCGATCACGGACTTCGGTCCGTTCTACCAGCTGCCGGCGTTTCACTACCTCACGAACTTCGACGAGCCCGACGCCGCCTTCGTCATGGTGGCGCGCAGCGGTCACGCCGTCAGCACCATGTTCATCACGCCAGTGGAACCGCGCTCCGCGTTCTACTACGGCAGGCACCCCGATTCCGCCACAGTCGTGCGCCGCATGAACATGAACGCGCGCGCATTCTCGGCACTGGACCACGTTGTGGATTCCCTCGCGTCTGTCAACTTGATGCTGTACGCACTGGTGGACTACGCTGACGCGGATTTCGCGGCCAAGGACAGCCTCACCCGCGGCCAGCAATTCGTGCGGGGAGTCGTCGCGCGCCATGCGGGTCTCGCCTTTCGCGACGCGCACCCTATCGTGGGTGAACTGCGTGCCCGAAAAAGTCCGGCCGAGCTCGCGCTCCTCCGCAAAGCCGCCGAGATCAGTTCCGAGGGGCACCGCGCCGCGATGACGATCGCGGAACCTTCGAAGGAATACGAGATCCAGGCTGCGCTCGAATACGCCTTCATGCGCCTTGGTGGCGCGCGGCCTTCCTACGGTTCAATCGTGGGGGGTGGCGTACACGGCACGCAGCTCCATTACATGCGCGATCGCGGCGAGGTCAAGCCCGGTGACATCGTAGTGATGGACGCCGCGACGGAATACGAGGGATACGCGGCCGACATCACGCGCAGCATTCCCGTGAGCGGCACATACACCGCTGCGCAGCGCGACATCTACGAGCTGGTCCTCGACGCGCAGCTGGCGGCCGAGCGCAACTCGAAGCCCGGTATGCTGGCGGCGGCGGCCACGGACTCGTCCATCGACGTTCGCGCCCAGGGCCTCGCGCGGCTGGGCCTCATCGAGGGTGTCGACGCGCAACTCGACATGCCGTGGCGCACGGACTGCGTGCAGAACCCGCGCTCCTGCCGCCAGTCGATGTTCTGGATGATTCACGGCATCTCGCACGGACTTGGACTCGCGGTGCATGATCCTGCGCAGTTCTACACGGGAGACCGCCGGTTCAAGGAAGGCGACGCCTTCACCATCGAGCCCGGCATCTATGTCAGCACGTCGATGCTCGATGCGCTGCCAGACACTCCACGCAATCGCGTCTTTCTCGCGAAGGTGCGGCCAGCCGTGGCCAGGTACGAGAACACGGGCGTCCGCATCGAGGACGACTACATCATCACCTCGAAGGGCCTGGAGCGCATCAGCAGCGCGCCGCGCGAGATCGCGGAGATCGAGGCGCTCATGCGCACGCGGCCGCCGCGCGTCGTGCCGTGAGCGACGAGGCGTGGTGGCGCGACTTCGCCGGCAGGGGGCTCTGCGACTCGCTCGGCATCGAAGTCGTCGCGCTTGGCGATGAGCGCGTCGTGCTCACCATGCCCGTTGACACGCGGACGCACCAACC
>JAYVNZ010000132.1:0-6640 GCA_043758185.1 Gemmatimonadaceae bacterium
CGCATCGCCGAGCTGCGGAAGGAGGAGCGCAAGGTGCTGTCTGCTGAAACGCTCGAGGTGCTGGTGGCCTACACGTGGCCGGGTAACGTGCGTGAGCTCGAGAATGCGCTCGAACGTGCGGTGATCCTCACGCCCGGCGGGGAGATCGATTCGTCGTCGCTGCCGGAGCGCGTCACGGCACGCGTCAGCGAGCCCCTGGTGGCCGAGCGCGTACCGTCCAATCCCACGCTGGAGGCCGTGGAGCGCGCCTACATCATGTGGGTGCTCCAGAGCGAAGGCGGAAACAAGAGCCGCGCGGCTGACGCGCTGGGAATCGATCCGTCCACGCTCTACCGCAAGCTGTCGCGATACGGCGTCGAGGCATGACCGTTGGTGCGATCGCTGCACCGCCGTCACGCGCTCCACTCCTGCACTGGTTGGTGCCTGTCCTCGTGGCGGTGGTCGCCGTCCGCGTTGCCGGCTGGGCCGCGTCGTCGTACCTCGTGGGCGTCTTCCACGATGATGGTGTGTATGCCATGCTGGCTCGCGCCATCGCGACGGGGCACGGATTTCATTACACGCAGCTGCCAGGGAACCCGGCCGCCATACACTATCCCCCGTTGTATCCGCTGGCGCTCGCCGCGGCATGGCGAATCAACCCGGACTTTCCACGCAACCTCTCCGTCCTGCTCGGCCTGAATGCACTGTGCGTTGGTGCAGCCGCCGTGGGGTGGTGGACGTTTGCAACGGGGCGCCTTGCGTGGAGATCTGCACAGGCGGGCGTGGCGGCGTTGATCGCCACGCTCGCGTCTCCGACGCTCGCGCTCTCGGGCGCGTTGCTGTCCGAATCGCTGTTCCTTGCCTTGCTGTGGCCCGCCCTGCTCGTGTGCGAGGACGCGGTCGATGGTTCGCGTGACCGACGGCCGTGGCGCGCGGGCCTCGCGATTGCCACGCTGATGCTCGTGCGTACGCACGCTGTCGCGCTGTTGATCGCGGTCGTCATCGTCCTGGCATCGCGGCGGCGCTGGCGCGATGTGTTCTGGGTGGGTGGCGTGACGGGGAGTGTGATACTTCCGTGGGTCGTGTGGGCGCACGGCGCCTCACCACCCGTCGTGACGCCACTCGGCGGCGCATACGGTTCATACCTCGGTTGGTTCCGTGCCGGTGTGGTGGACGGTGGCGTGCCGTTCGTCATGGCAACGCTGCGCGCCAACGCGAGTGAGTGCTGGCTGCTGCTGCGGGATCGCCTTGCACTGGGACTGCCAGGATTGCCCCTCGATGGTACCGCACTGATGGCAGGTGCTGCGGTCATCCTTGGCGGCGTGGCAATGCGGCGACGTGCTCCAGTGAGCATCGCGTTTCTCGCGGCCTACATGGGCATCATGCTCGTGTGGCCCTACGCGCCCTGGCGTTTTCTGTGGGCTGTGTGGCCCCTTGCGGTGCTGTTCGGGATGGAGGGCGCACGGTGGAGCTGGAGTACGGCAGGGCGCTGGCGCATGGTGCCAGCGCTTGGCGCTGTGTTCACTGCGCTCGGGTTGTTCCGCACGGAACTGCATGCGTACGCCACCCGCGGATGGCGCATTCCCGCGCAGGTGGCCAGTGCGCAGATTGCCCCCGCGCTGACGTGGGTGCGCGCGAACACCGCACCGACTGACGTGCTGCTGGGCGAAGGCGAGCCGGTGCTCTCGCTCCACACGGGACGCCCTGCCGCACCGCCCATGTCGTTCACCGCCCGCGAATACCTGCGTCCGCCCACTGCACGAGAAGGCACAGCGAGATTGCGCACCATGCTCGCTGCGGTGCCCGCGAGATACTTGCTGTCGCTCCTGCCTGCCACGCAGGACGCCGCGCGCGCACTGGCCAGCACGCGGCCAGGCCTTCGCGAAATCGCGCGGCTTCCGGATTCGCACGCCGTGGTATTTGAAGTGCTCCGATGAGCGCTCCCGCTACCATGGCCGACGAGCCCGTGGCATCGCGCGGCAAAGGACGCCGGCTCGCACTCTCGTGGACCGCAAGCCTGTGGATGCTGGGCGCGCTCTCACTGCTGATCGGCATTGCCGTGATGGACCGCTCGCCCATAGGCGCCGCCGTCGACGACGCCATGTACCTCATCCTGGCCAAGAGCCTCGCCGCGGGGCAGGGATACCGGTCGCTCAACCTGCCGGGCCAGCCTGTGAACACGCACTTTCCGCCCGGCTACCCCGCCGTCCTTTCCCTGCTGTGGCGCGTTGCACCCACATTTCCCGGCAACCTCGGACTCTTCCGGTTGTTCAACGTGGCGTGCCTGGCCGTCGTGGCGGTGGGCAGCGCGCGCTTCGTCGCCGGTCGCGGACTTGGCCGTACGTGGGCGCTGGGAGTAGGCATCGTCACCGCCATCAGCGTGCCGCTGCTCGTGCTGGGGAACCTCCTGCTGAGCGAGCCATTCTTTCTCGCGCTGCTGCTGCTGACCCTTGGCGCACTCGAGCAATTCGCCGCTCCGTCGGCGACGCACCCGTCGTGGTCTGCGGCACGACCCGCCGTTCTCGGCGTTGCCATCGGCATCTGCATCCTGGTACGGACGCACGGGATCGTACTCGTACCTGCCATGGTCATCACCCTTGGCGCACAGCGCCGATGGCGTGATGCCGGCGTCCTGTCGGCCTGCGCGGTGCTCTGCCTCCTGCCGTGGCAACTCTTCACCGCCCGACACGGCCATGTGCTTCCCGCGCCCCTCCTGGGCGGTTACGACTCCTACACGGCGTGGTGGATACGCGGACTCCACGAATACGGCTGGTCCATGGTGCCGATGACGCTGTCACGCACCATTCCCGAGGCGGGGCAGATGTTCGCCGCACTCTTCTCGCCCGTTCGTGCCGGCGCCACACCTGTAACACTGTGCGCGCTGGCAGTGCTCGTTGCCACTGCGGTAGCCGCGTGGTGGAGGCGCATACCGGTCACGATCCTCTTCCTCTCCGGCTATCTCACGATCGTCGCGGTCTGGCCGTTTCAACCCAGCCGCTTCATCTGGGGGGTGTGGCCACTGATCCTGATGCTGCTCGCGTTCGCCGCACATGCGGCCATCACCGGTGGCGCGCGCTGGCATCGTGGAGTTCGCGTGCTGGTGTTCGCGTCGGTGTGCTGGGTGAGCATTGGCTACGCCATGTACGAGGTGCGCGCCGCGCGCGGACGGTGGTGGTCCAGCATTCCACGCGCTGCTGTGGATCACATCGCCTTTGCTGTCGGGTGGACCCGCGCCAACACCGCACCCACGGACATCATCTCCACGGAGGATGAAGGGCCGGTGTTTCTGTACACGGGCCGACGCACCATCCCGGTGCGCACGTTCACCGTGGACCAGTACCTCGCCAATCCCAGCCCGGAACAGGAAGCACGAGCCGGCCTGGTGCCGCTGCTGGCGGCCTACCCGGCGCGCGCCGTACTCGTGTCCACACGGCTGGCACGCGATGTTGCGCAATACCTCGCTGCAGGGCCTGGCCCACGCCTGCTCGACCAGGGGGCATATGCCGGTGGCTCGGCGTACCTGGTCATTCGACCATGAGTCGCGCGCCGTATGGTTTCCGTTGCGCCGCAGGCTCGTCCAACACCAGCCACCGCTGCACCAGACCCGCGTTCCACCAGATGGTACGCGCCGCATTCCACGCATCCACGCTCCTGGTTGCGTGGCGCACTTCGCTCACACGCCATGACCCTCACACCGTCCTCCGTACCCACCGTGCCCGCAGCGGGCCTCACGCTCGCTGCGAAGCCGCGCGAACTCACGCCCATCGATCCGCGCACCTTTCGCCTGTCAGTGCTCATTCCGGTGTACAACGAGCGGAACACCATCGAGACGATCCTCGATCGCGTGCACGCGACGACCGTGCGCAAGGAGGTCATCTGCGTGGATGACTGCTCCACCGACGGCACGCGGGAGCGGCTCGTGGAGCTCCACGCCGCGGGGTTCATCGACCGGCTCATTTTCCAGCCGCAGAACGGTGGCAAGGGGCGGGCGATTCGCACTGCCCTCGCCGCGAGCACGGGCGACGTGGTCATCGTGCAGGACGCCGATCTCGAATACGATCCGCAGGACTGGCCCGCGATGCTGCAGCCGCTCATCGACGGCAAGGCGGACGCATGCTTCGGGTCGCGATTCCTGGGCGGACCGCATCGCGTGCTGTACTTCTGGCATTCCGTGGGCAACTCGCTCCTCACCACGTTCAGCAACATGCTCACGAACCTCAACCTCACCGACATGGAGACGTGCTACAAGGCGGTGCGCGGTGACCTCGCGCGGTCGCTGCACCTCACGTCGGACCGATTCGGGTTCGAGCCGGAGATCACGGCACGCCTCGCCCAGCACGACGCCCGCATCTACGAGGTGCCGGTGTCGTATGCCGGCCGCACCTACGCCGAGGGCAAGAAGATCAACTGGCGCGACGGCATCGCAGCGTTCTGGCACACGCTCAAGTTCAGCCTCACGCGATGACGGATGCGCGGCGGCGCTGGGCCCCGGTCGCCACGCTCGCGCTGCTCGCGCTCGCGGGGACGGTCACGACCATCGGTCACGACTTCACGTACGACGATCGCGCGGTGGTCTTCGAGAACGACCGGGTGCATGCGCTCTCACACCTCCCGCGACTCTTCGTCGAGACCTACTGGCTCCCGAAGTATGGCGGCGACGGCTACCGGCCCATCGTGATGTCGCTGTTCACGATGCAATGGGTGGCCGCGCATGGCGCGCCCTGGCTGTTCCACCTCGTCAACATCCTGCTCACCGTGGGCACGGTGCTGGCCGTGTACTGGTGTGCCCGAGCCATCCTGCCACGCTTCGGTGCACTGGTGGCCGGCGCGCTCTTCGCGGTGCACCCGGTGCACGTGGAAGTCACCGGAAACATCGTGGGACAATCGGAGCTGATCGTCGCGCTGTGCCTCGCACTCGCCGTGGGGCTCTACGTGCGCGCGCGTTCCTCGCACGCGCTTGCCGGACGCGACGTGTGCACCATCACCGCGTTGTATGCGGTGGCCCTCTTCACGAAGGAACACGCCGTGGTGCTGCCGCCCCTGCTGCTGGCGGCCGAGGCCACCGTCATCCGCGGCGAGCACTGGCGCAGCCGGTTGCGAACCATCCGCCTGCTGTTCCTCGCCTTCACGGCGGTGACGGTGGCCTACCTGTACATTCGCGGCCTGGTGCAGCAGGACCTCGCGGGATTTCTCCCCTTTCCCGTGTTCCGCTTTCTCAGGATGAGCGCGGCGGACCGGGTGGGCACGATGATGAACGAGATGCCACGCATTGCGCAGCTCATCCTGTTTCCCACGCACCTGAGCGCGGATTATTCACCGAGCGACGTCCGCATCGCCGAGGGCCCGTCGGTGACGCAACTGCCCGGAGTGTTCATCTGCCTGGCCACCCTGGTGCTGACGGTTGCATTGCGTCGGCGCGCGCCGGTTGTGAGCTTCGGCCTCGCCTGGGTGGCGATTGCGTTTCTCCCCGTGAGCAACCTGCTCGTTCCCGCGGGGTTCGTCACGGCGGAGCGCACACTGTTCTTTCCGAGTGCTGGTGCGGTGCTCATGGCAGGAGCGCTCGCGGAGCATATCCGCTCTCACGCCACCCCAGCCCGACAGCGCCTGGGAGCCGCAGCACTCGCGGTGCTGTTGCTGGCGGGTCTTGCGCGCACACTCGACCGCCAGCGCATCTGGAAGGACAATGCCGCCTTCTTCTCTGCACTCGTCCGCGATGCACCGAACGGCTATCGAGCGCACTACCTCCAGGCCCGCCAGGCAGCAATCCAGGGGCACCTGGTGGAGATGGAGCGCGAGTACCGGCGTGCCATCCGGATCTTTCCATATGATGCGGGCATGACCCTGTGGGTGGCGGACGCCTATACGCGGGCGGGGCTCTGGGCACCTGCCGCAACGCTGTTCGAGTGGACGTTCTCGGTGGAGCCCGAATCCGGGCAGGGTCGCTACGAGTACGTCTACTGTCTCGCGAAACTCGGTCGCTGGCCGGACGTGCGCCGCGAGGCCCTGGCCGGACTTCGGTACGTGCCGCCGCGCGATGTTCGGCTCATGCGGGCGGCGGTATCCGAGGCCAGCCGGGTGCTTGCCATGGGCTTGAAATGAGGTCGGAGCGCCCCCTGCGCCGGTGTTGCAAAGTGCCCGCAAGATGGCAGAATCCGGTGCCTCGAGGCCTTGTGAACGGTACGGTACTCAGTGTAACCCGTTGCAGAATAAAGACTTGAAAGGATCATGCGGTTTGGTCCGGCCGTTGCTTTAGGGGAGGTCGCCAGCATGTCAAAAGTTGGCATCCCGCCCGATGGTCCATCGTGATCGTCACCCTGTCGTAACCTCCGGAGACCAACATGAAGAACCGCAATCGCAGTGGCTTTACCCTCATCGAGTTGCTGATCGTCGTCGTGATCATCGGCATCCTGGCCGCCATCGCCATCCCGAAGTTCGCGAACACCAAGTCGAAGGCGTACATCGCCGCGATGAAGTCGGATCTGCGCAACCTCGTGACGGCCGAAGAGTCCTTCTTCGCCGACTCGACCAAGTACGTGACATATGACACGACGAAGCTGAAGTACAAGCCGTCCACGGGTGTCAACAACCCGACGATCGTGCCGGGCTCGGGCTACTGGTCCGCGACCATCACGCACACGCAGATCGCCAGCTTCTCCTGCGG
>JAYVNZ010000133.1:0-2528 GCA_043758185.1 Gemmatimonadaceae bacterium
GCGGGATGGTCCAGTGCCTGGCGGACCAGGGTCAGCAGCTGGATGGGCGTGAACGGTTTGTGCACGAACGCGACGCCCAGTGCAATCCCGCCGCGCCGCACGAGGTCCAAGTCGGCATAGCGAGCTACCGCGGGCAAGATGGTGTTCCCGCCACCTCAGCCAGGATGGCATAGGAGCGGATCCGCGCCGCGTGGTCGTGGATGTTGGCGCTCACGATCACTTCGTCCACCCCTGTCTCGGAGATAAATCGCTCGAGTCCGGCCTGCACGGTTGCTGCGCCACCAACGATTGCTTTCCGCAGCGTATACCCCACCTCGAACTGTTCCTGCGGGGTCCAGATGTCACTCATGTCGTCCACCGGCGGCTGAAGCAGAATGGGGCGACCGCGGCGCAATGCGATGAACTGCTGTTGCAGGGAGGTAAACAGCCGCTGGGCTGCTGCATCGGTGTCCGCGGCAACCACGCTTACGCCCGCCATGGCATAGGGTGCGTCAAGAAACTCCGACGGCTGGAATCCCGCGCGATACCGTTCAAGCGCGGGCAGCAGCTGGTCGGGTGCGAAATGCGAGGCGAACGCAAAGGGAAGTCCGAGCGCCGCCGCGAGCTGCGCGCTGAACGTGCTGGATCCCAGCAGCCATACGGGCACGTGCAGTCCGGCACCGGGCACCGCGCGCACTGGCTGGCCCGGATGCGGCTCCCGGAAGTATGACAGCAACTCCACGACATCATCAGGAAATGTCTCGGCACTGCGGAAGTCGCGGCGGAGCGCCAGCATCGTGCGCTGGTCGCTGCCAGGTGCCCGACCCAGCCCGAGGTCGATGCGGTCAGGAAACAGCGATGCGAGCGTGCCGAACTGTTCCGCGATCACGAGGGGCGCGTGGTTGGGCAGCATGATGCCTCCCGCGCCGACACGGATGTGCGTGGTGCCGGCCGCCACATGTCCGATCACCACGGACGTGGCCGCGCTCGCGATGCCGGGCATGTTGTGATGCTCGGCAAGCCAGAACCGATGGTACCCAAGCCGCTCCACGTGTTGCGCCAGGTCCCTCGTGCGCCACAGGGCATCGGCGGCATCACTGCCCGCGACAATCGGGGAGAGATCGAGGACAGACAGCGGAATCATCGGCATGACAGGGGAAAGCGGTACGACGAAACTGGGCGGGTCCGGCAATGTCCGGGACAACCACCAGCGCACATATCTTTCCAACCCGTAAACCGTTCGCGCTGGCGTCGTGTCGCACCATGTACGGCCAATCATGCGAACACAGCCTTCCACAGTCACCCACCATGTCGAAACGCTCCGTAACGCTCACGCTCGTTGCCCTGGCGTCGCTTGCGCCCGCGCTCGCCGCACAGGATGTCAGCGCAAGGCTGGACTCGTCGATGCGGGTGGCGGAGCGCGACGGCTTCAGCGGCGCGGTGCGGATCGAGCGAGCGGGCGTGACGCTGCTGGAGAAGGGGTACGGACTTGCTGACCGGGCCCGGCGCGTGCCCTTCACGCCGGCGACAATCGTCCAGGTTGGCTCGAACACGAAGGACTTCACGGCGGTGGCAATCCTGCAGCTCCAGGAAGCCGGCCGACTCTCCCTCGGCGATTCCATTGCGCAATACCTGGGCGCTGTACCAGCGGACAAGCGCGCGATCACCATCAGGCAGCTGATGAATCACCGCGCAGGCTTTCCGCTTGGCATCGGCGGCGACTTCGAGCCGGTGGGCAAGGCCGCGTTCCTCGACAGCGCGATGAAGACGACACTGCTCTTCACGCCTGGCACCAGGGAGAGCTACTCGAATACCGGGTTCAGCCTGCTCGCCGCGATCATCGAGAAGGTGACAGGGATGACGTATGACACGTATGTGCAGACGGCCATCCTCGCCCCGCTCGGACTCCATCGCACCGGCTTCCTGCTGCCGCACTTTGCGCCTGCCGACCTGGCACATGGCTATCGGGCCGGTGGCGCCGACAACGGCACCATGCTCGCCAAGCCGCATGCCGACGACGGCCCGTACTGGAATCTTCGGGGCAATGGCGGAATGCTCTCGACGGTCGGCGAGATGCACGCCTTCTACAAGGAGCTGTTCGAAGGAACGAAGCTCATGACACCGGCCACGCGCGCGCAGCGCTTCAATCCGGACGAACCAATCGGCCTCGCCGGCTCGGATGGTGTGGACTTCTTCCTTTACGATCGCTTTCCGCGCATGCGCACGGAAATCATCGTAGCGTCCACGAACGCCGCGTCGAAGGCGCCGGCCATTCGCCGCGCCCTGGGTAGTGTGCTGGGACTACCGAGTCCTGACGGCGGCCCGGGCGAGGAGGTCGCGCGACGTCCAAACGGAGCACCGGCGCCAGCGGCGCTGGTGACGGTGTTGAACGACTTCGTCGCCACGTTGAATCGGGGTGACACGGCAACGCTGCGACGCTTCCTCGTCGCGCACTTCGCGTCCGATCCCGGCGGACCCACGGTGGACGAGCGCGTAAACCGGCTGGGCGGAACGCACGACGAACTCGGCATCCTCAGCGTGGAGGGCGT
>JAYVNZ010000134.1:0-2459 GCA_043758185.1 Gemmatimonadaceae bacterium
CCGAGCCGTCGCCGATCATGTGCGCCACGGTGTCACCGCTGAACTCCAGGCGCTTCAGTGCAAAGCGTCGCTTGTCATCGATGCGGTCGATGATGTTGCGGTACATCGGATAGTCGAACCAGGAATCCCCCTCGCTCACCACGACGGGGAGTCCGGCAGCGCGTGCCTTCACGAAGCGTGCGTTGCGTTCGGCAGGTTGCCAGCGGGCCATGAGGCGCGCTCCAGTTCAGGCGGGGACCGGTGCGGCAATAGCCAGCATCGGCGAGCCAATAGTGCACTTCTCGTCCCCACACCGCAAAGCGATCCTTGGAATTTCTTAAGCGGCGAGCGTCCAGTTGGCCGGTTGCCCGGGCGTGCACCAACGCGCGGCATCTCAAAACCGGTCGAACACCACGCCAGGATTACGAGGCCGATTGCGTCCGCGCGACGATGGCAATGAAGCGAGCATCGCTGCGTACCGGGTCCCAGGCACGCTCGTGCGGCTCGGTCCAGGCGTGCACCTCTCGCGCATCGACGGCGCCGCCGAGGAGTGCGAGCGCGCGATCGAAGTCGCCTGCCGACGCGTTGACACGCGCCAGGTGGCAACCACACACATAGTCACGGGTCGCCCGCGCCTCGAGTTCGTCGCGAATGGCGCGCGCTTCATCGATGCGTCCATTCGCGGCCAGTGCGTGCGCCATGCCGGCAAGCGTCCAGGCGCCCCGCCGCGACGTTCCGAGCAGGAATTCAAAATCCGCTATGGCATCGTCCGTTCGGCCAAGTCCCGCGTACGCCGTCGCGCGAAAGTAGCGGCCGAGAAAGTGGCCTGGCGCGAATTCGATCGCGTGATCCGCGGCGTCGACGGCTTCGGAATCACGACGCGCGTGTGCCAGGATCCAGGCAAGGATTCCCCAGGCTGTCGCATTGAGCGGGTCGCGCGCGATCGCCTCCCGCGCCAGCACTTCCCCTTCGTCGAAACGACTCCGCCACGCCAGGGTGACCGCCAGCCAGTACCGCGGGAGCACGCTTCCCGGGTTCAGCGCGATCGCTTGACGCAGGTGCTGCTCACCGGCCGCAAAATCTTTCGGTAGAAATGAGAGTACAGCGCCAAGAGAGCAGTGCGTCTCGGACAACTCGGGTGCCAGCTCAACGGCCAGACGAGCCGTAGCGAGCGCGCGTTCAGTCGTCAGCGCCGGCTCGAGCATACCATAGAAATCCAGCAGGAACAGCGCCTCGGCCACGCCGCACAAGGCGAGCACGTAATTCGCGTCCAGTCGCGAGGCCGCCTCGAAGAAGAGCAGGCCCTTCCACAGGCCATCTCCGCGCTGCGACCAGTAATGCCGCCCGCGCAGGTAGAGGTCGTAGGCCGCAACATCTTCCGTCTGCCCGCCGCGCGGACTAATGCCGACGAGCTGCACGCGAAGCGCGTCGACCACCGCGCCCGCGATCTCGTCCTGGATCGCGAACACGTCCTGCATCTCGCGGTCGTACCGCTCAGACCAGAGCGTCAGGCCGTCAGCGGCGCGCACGAGCTGCGCCGTGAGGCGGATGCGGTTGCCCCAGCGACGCACCGTTCCGTCCAGCACCGTTCGCACATCGAGCGCCTCGCCAATAGCGCGAAGGTCCAGGTTGCGCGCCCGAACCACGAGCGTCGATGCGCGCGCCGCCACTCGCAGTCCGGGCACGTGCGCGAGTGCGTTCACGATCTCCTCGGCCACCCCTTCGCCGAAGTAGACATTCTGCTCGTCACCGCCGATGTTCGCGAAGGGAAGCACCGCGATCGACGGAGTCGCTGCTGCCTGCGCGTAAGTCGACGCGCTCGCTCCTGACGTCAGCGCGCCGCTGGTGAGCGCCTCGACGATGACGTCGGCGCTGGCGGGGCGTTCGTCAGGAGACTTTGCCAGGCACGTGTGGACCAGCTGTGCCAGCCATGCTTGCGTTGTGGGCGATCGTCCGGCGAGCGGTGGCGGTGCCTCGATGATGTGGGCCGTGATGAGTTGCTGGGCCGTCACCTTGCCGGCGAAAGGATGCGCGCCAGCGAGCAACTCGTATGCGATGATTCCCCACGCGTACAGGTCGACGCGGTGATCGACATCTTCGCCGAGCGCCTGTTCCGGCGCCATATAGGCGGGCGTGCCGAGTGACATGCCCACCTCCGTGAGCGCGCTATCGCTGCTCGCCAGCCGCGAGGCACGAAGCGCCTTTGCAATGCCGAAGTCGGTAATGACCGCCGCGCCGCCGGAGAGCAGCACGTTCTCCGGCTTGATGTCGCGGTGCACGATCCCGCGCGTGTGCGCATAGGCCAACGCCCTCGCCATGTCGCGCAGGATGGAAATCGCCTCTGCGTTGGGGAGTGCGTCGTTGCCCGTCATTCGCGCCCTCAGCGCGAGCCCGTCGACGAAGGGCATTGTGTAATAGGGCAGCCCGCCGGTGACACCGGCGCTGAGCACCGGGACGATGTTCGCCTGTTGCAACGCAGC
>JAYVNZ010000135.1:0-6679 GCA_043758185.1 Gemmatimonadaceae bacterium
CGACGCGCGGGGTGACGCCGCGCTTTACCTCGATGTCAGGTTCGACAGCTTCAGGTCTCTCATGGTGTCACTTGTCAGTCTCGGTACGCGCTTCGATACCGCAACGAGCTCGCCATTCACCACCAGCATGCGGTGGTCATGCCCCACGATGAAGCTTTCAACGATCACGCTGCACGAGTGCTCCTGCGCCTTCGTGAACCCCGCCTTCCCAGCACTGTTCCTACTGGGCGCCAGCCTCGCTGCGGCCCATCCAGCGGCCGATCCGTACACGCGCCAAACGGGTATCGACGCAGTTCACTACGCGTTTCATCTCGCGCTGAACGATAGCACGGACCAGATCGAGGGCACCGCAACCGTGACAATTCGGTTCGCGCAGCGCGGCACCACGAGTCTCTGGCTTGACCTCGCCTCGCAGGCAGATGGCAAGGGGATGACCGTCACCGACGTGAGCACGGCCGGTGTGCCTGTGCGGTTGGAGCATCGGGGTGACCAGCTACGGATGACGCTTGGCAGGCGCCGGCGGTGAATGCACAGCAATCGTTCGTCATCCGGTACCGTGGCGTTCCCATATCCGGGCTGTTCATCGGAAAGAACAAGTTCGGCGAGTGCGTGTTCATGGGACTCAACTGGCCCGATCGAGCGCGCCAGTGGCTGCCGATGATCGATCATCCATCCGACAAGGCAACAACGGAGTTCATCGTGACCGCGCCGGCACGATTCCAGGTCGTCGCTAATGGCCTCCTCGTGGAAGAAACGGACATCGGCGACGGGCGGCGGCGCACGCACTGGAAGCAGTCGGTGCCGATTTCGTCGTGGCTGAACGCCATCGGGGTGGCGCAGTTTTCCACCCATCACGCCGGTCTCGTCAACGGCGTCGCGTTGCAGACGTGGGTATACCACCAGGACAGCGCGCGCGGCCCGGTCACGTTCGAGCTGCCGACACGCCGCGCACTGGAGTTTTTCACCGAGCATATCGGACCGTACTCGTACCAAAAGCTCGCCAATGTGGAGTCAGCCGGCATGGGCGGTGGAACGGAGCACGCCAGCGTGATCTTCTACGGTGAATCGTCGGTGACGGACAATCCAGCGACGAACCTCGTGGCTCACGAGATCGCGCACCAATGGTTCGGCCACTCGCCCTGCTATTCCGCCGACGGAGAGTGGATCGTGTTCATGCGGGAGCGCGACGGCCAGGCGGACATCTATCGCGTTCATCCGGACGGCTCCGCGCTCGAGCAACTCACCAAGGATCCCGCATTCGACGATCAAGGATCGCTCTCGCCGGATGGAAGGACGCTCGCCTTCGTGTCGTCGCGCCATGGTGGTACGGCGAATGTCTGGCTGATGGATCTCGGGACGCGAAAGACGAAGAACCTGACCGCGAGCCATGGCGCGAATTTCCGGCCTGCATGGTCCCCCGATGGCAAGTGGATCGCCTTCTCCTCCGATCGCGGCGCGAGAGCCGCCGCCTACCCCGGATCGTGGGAGCAGATGCAATCCACCGGCATCTACCTCATCTCGCGCGATGGAAGTGGGCTGCGTCGTCTCACGCGAAAGGGCGGAGTGGCGGGAAGCCCATCGTGGTCCGCGGATGGCAGGCAGGTGGTCTTCTACGAAACCGATGAGGTGGGTGCGTACATGGCAAAGAGTGTCAACACGCGCATCGACATTGCGTCCGTGGACGTCACCACCGGAGCGCATACGTCGCTCTGGGCCTCCAACGACACGAAGCTCTCGCCCGCCTTCCAACCCGGCAGGCGCTTCAGCTTCATCAAGCGCGCCGCCGACAGCACCGCGGGGCTCAGGCTCTTCACGTTGGGACAGCGCACGGTGATCACCGTCGTGCACGGTGCGGTTCGCAATCCGAGCTGGTCGCCCGACGGCGCACATGTCGCCTTCCAGCGCATCAGCCGGCTCGGCACCACGCAACACCTGGTTCCGACGGTCAGCCGGGATGCTGCGTTCGACCTAGTGCGGAATGAGCCGTTCCCCGAGCTGTCGCCCGATGGGTCCAAGCTGCTGTTCAGCCAACTCGGCGAAGGGCAGTCCACCGGGTCCGGCTAACCAATTTCGAGCGTGGGCAATACGAGCGTGGAGCGCATGAATGCCGACGGCACTGGACAGCATACCATCTTCCATCAGCCGGGCTTCGGCGCTTTCAACGCGGTCTGGTCACCGCGAGGCGACGAGATTGCGTTGTCGGTCGGCCGGTACTTTCGTGCGCCGGGCCCGCCACCGGGGCAGATCGCCCTGATGAAGCCGGATGGTTCCGACTTCCAGCTCATCGTCGACGACTCGCTCAATAACGGATTCCCAAGCTGGTCGCCTGATGGCACCCACCTGGTGTTCAAGCGCGGCCATCAGTTGGTCACGATGGCACTCGCCGATCGAAAGATCGTCCCGCTGACCGACCGGTCGCACCATGACAATTTTCCGCAGTGGTCGCCGAATGGTGACCTCATCCTGTTCACGAGCGACCGCGCCGCTGGCGACTTCGAGCTCTACGTCATCCGGTCGGACGGCAGCGCGTTGCGCCGTCTCACCAACGCGTACGGCAACGACGCCCATTCCTCCTGATGCGCCGGCGGCACCTGGATCCTGTTCAGCAGCGGACGGATGGGATTCAAGGATGAGATGGCGTTGTATGACAACCTCCCGCAGCCGTACAGTGAAATCTTCGCCATGCGGGCGGACGGTAGCGACGTGCATCAACTGACCGACAACAAGTGGGAGGACTCGAGCGCCTCCTGCCGCCACTGACCGATGGAGCGACGACCGCAGCGTTCGATGCTTTCGCTTCGGCCCGCCATCGCAACACGACGACCGGCGAATACGGCGGACGGAGCGCCGAGATCGGTGCGACTCGATCCGAACGCATGCTTGACTCCTGGTATAACTGTGGTATGATTCAAGTATGAAAACAGCAATTTCGCTTCCCGACGACCTCTTCAAAGCCGCCGATACTCTTGCCAGGAGCCTCGGCAAGAGCCGTAGTGGACTCGTCGCCGAGGCGCTGGCTGAATATGTCGCGAAGCACCGTCATGCCGAGGTGACCGAGCGCCTGAACGCAGTTTACGCCGTCGAGGACGGTCGTCTGGATCCCGATTTAAGAGAGGCCGCCCGCCGGATGCTCGCATCGAACGAATGGTGATCCGCCGCGGCGAGCTTTGGTGGGCTGACCTCGACACTCCGATCGGTTCGGCGCCCGGCTTTCGTCGTCCTGTTCTCGTTGTGCAGAGCGACGCATTCAATCACAGCAGGATCGCCAGTACGGTCATCGTGCCGCTCACGACGAATATTCAGCGAGCGGATGCGCCGGGGAATGTCCTGATCCGTGCCCGGGAGACGGCCCTGCGGAAGGATTCGGTTGTGAATGTCTCGCAGCCCATTGCAGTGGACCGGAGCGCGTTGGTCGAACGAATCGGCACCGTCGACGGCACGACTATGGCGTCGGTCACCCGCGGGCTCCGTCTCGTGCTCGATCTGTAGTCCGTACGTTCCAGATGCGCGCGGGCTGCCGGTACCAGAGCAGCGGGGCTGCGCTGGACGTCTGGGCGGAGGAGAGACCCGGCGACAACGCGACGCCGAGCAGCTGTGCGCGGAGCACCGTGTTCCATGACCACATACGCACACCCCTCGTCCGCTCGTCGATGCGGCCATTCTGCATCAAGTCTCCGGCTTCGTTGGCGACGCTCATCTGCCTTGCGGGCGAAAGGTAACGCTGCCGGCAGATTGCCACGCATGCGCGATGCTTGACGCGACTGACGCTCCATTCCCTGATTCAACAACAGTCGTCAGCTATTTTACCGCCAGCCGATGCACGTCACAAGCATTCATCGCCTGACGCGCTGCAGAGAAGTCAGGCAGCCGCATCTTGCGTCCTCCGCATTTGCTTACGCATCTTGGGAATCCGCGTGACGGCGTGTTGACGTCATGCGGTTCAGCAGAAGCGACGTCGGCTCCTCTCGACCCGAGGCACGATGCGACGACTGAATTGGTGCACCTGGGTTTCCCTGCTCTGCCTCCCGCTCTTCGCATCCGCGCAATCCCCCACGCCGGGCGCGATCACCATCGGCAGAATCGACAGCATTTGGTCGCCCACGCTGAAGGAGCATCGCCGCATCTGGATCTATACGCCGCCGTCGTACCGCGACACGCTGCACGCGCCGCAGCACTATCCGGTTCTCTACCTGCTCGACGGCGACGCACACTTCCATTCGGTCACCGGGCTCCTGCAGATCCTCGGCACCGGTGTGAACGGAACGTATGTCGTGCCCGAGATGATCGTCGTCGCCATCCCGAACACCGATCGTACGCGCGACCTCACGCCAACGCACACGGACCTGGCCCTGGATGGCAAGCCGAACGCCGCCTTCAAGACGAGCGGCGGCGGACCAGGTTTCCTGCGGTTCATGAAGACGGAGCTGATTCCATTCGTGGATTCTTCGTACCGTACCGCGCCGTATCGGGTGCTCGTCGGGCACTCGTTTGGCGGCATAGCGGCCATCCAGGCGCTCTACGTGATGCCGGAGACGTTCAATGCGTATGTCGCAATCGATCCGAGCCTGTGGTGGGACAATCGCCAGCTGTTGCGGCAGGCTCAGGAGTACTTCAAGACCGCCAAGCTTTCTCGACGCGCGCTGTTCGTTGGGCAGGCAAACACGCTCACTCCCGGCGATACGACGGACAACGCGCACTTTTCGTCCATCATCCGCTTCAACAGCCTGCTCGAGCGCTATCATGGAGACGGGTTGCGCTACGGCTATCGGTACTATCCGAACGATTCGCATGGTTCCGTGCCGCTCACGGCGGAGTATGACGCGCTCCGTTTCATCTTTGCCGACTATAATCTGGACGCGTTGCGGGCGATTGATGAACCGGAATACATCGGACAGCACTTCGCGCAGATCAAGACCGCCCTGGGTTACGACGCACAACCCTCCGATCGCCTTCTCGACCAACTCGGGCATTTCGCCCTGCAACGCGACACCACGAAGGCCATTGCGATCATGGAGATGGACGCGCGCCTCTACCCCACAAGCGCCAAGGCGCTGGATGGCCTCGGTGACGCATGGCTCGCAAAAGGTGACCGCGCCAGAGCTGCAGCGTACTTCCAGAAGTCGATCGCCCTCAAACCCGGCAACGAGTACGCCGCGAAGATGCTGAAGCGCACACAGTAGCCGCTGCCGGTCACTCAGCCACCTGTGAAGGCGGATGCATCCGTCTATGTAATCATGCTAGTCTTGGAGCGGTGCATGCGTGCGCCAGCACGAGTTCATCACTTCCCGCTGGTTGCGTCGTGCGACCCTGGCGCGCCGCGGCGTCAGTGCTTGGTGGTGATCGAGATCACCCCTGCCGCATTGTCGTGGCCATACTTGTACTGCGCCTCGGCGGCGGAGTAGAAGCGGATCGACTCGATCATGAGGGCAGAGATCCCGCCCAGTACGCCCGCATCGCCGTAGAACTGGTCGTCCAGGTAAATCCGCGGAAGGGCAGGTGGAACCCTGGAATCCAGGGAGAGCTTACCCCGGCTGACCAGGAACTGGGGACGCAGCTTGTGGATCACTTCGTAGGCATTCGACGCGTGCGTCGAGTCGATCTCGCTTTCGCTGATCGTGGTTGCGGCGCTCATGTTCGTGACCGGCCTACTGTGGGACGCACATCCCACGAAGAGGGCGACAACCGTCAGTGCGTTCACGAGCGCCACAATGCACGTGGCCCTTCCGCCCTTCGCCATGCCGTGCTCCTGATGTTCGCAGGTAAGCTGGTGACGACGTGCGCGAGTCTGCATCAGTCCCGCCTTGACAGCCAAAAGTGGCGCCGAGCGCGCCGAAAAAACAGCAAGCCGGTGATCTGACTCAGCAGATCACCGGCTTGTTTGTCCTCAACTCATCGCGCGAACGCTGCCAGATTCACTACGACAGCGGTCGTCGACTTACGGCTTCGGTGTCACGTCGCCCTTGCGCGCCACCGATTCGTTCTGAGGGAACGTAAACGTTGTTTGCCGGGGATCGATGCTGTGATCGGGATCAGTCTTGAGGGTAGGCATCCCGGGCTGACTGACGTACGCCTTGGTGAGAGCAGAGTAGGCGCGGAGCGCTCCGAGATGGAACGGCCCCTCGAACAGGAATGAGTAGCGATACTCGTACAGAATGGCCGCACGGGCTTCGGCAACACTCGCGAACGTTGCGAGGCTGGCCAAACCACCCTCGGCCGAGCGAACCACACTCAAGTCGGCAGCGGCCTGCGCCAGCTGACCAGACTCCGCCTCGGCTTGCGCGCGCAGCACATACCAGAGCGCAGCCCGACGAAGTGGGAGTGGGCGAGTCTGGTTGGTGGACAGGGTGAGAAAACTCCTGTACGTCAAGGGTTGACTCAGCCCACCATTCGTCACTGACGCAGGACCCGGCGTCGCCTTTGCGAGGCGCGCATCGCCTGCGGCCGCCGACCGCACCCAGTTATCTGTCACGTAAATCCTGGGGTCTGCCAACGGATACTTGAAGGATTCTGGTGCACTCGGGTTGAACTCGTAATACGGACCATAGGCGAGCCCGCTTGCGGTCTGCGGGACGCCAGCGAGGGCCACGTTGAGCGCCGTGATCGCCGTCGCCGCGCAGGCAGCACACGGACTCTGATGGTCCAGCAACCGATACACCTCGACCTCGCCCTTCAGGCCACG
>JAYVNZ010000136.1:0-17979 GCA_043758185.1 Gemmatimonadaceae bacterium
ATCGGTCTCGAGACCGGCGCGGTGAAGATGACCGACAAGATGCCCATTCCATGCACGGGCGGCATGCAGTTCGGCTCTCGCTACTTTCGGTGCTGGAAGCCGGAGGGCCATGGCTATCTGGACCTCAAGGGCGCCATCGCGAAGTCCTGCGATGTCTACTTCTACCAGCTGGGGCTGCGGCTTGGCATCGCGCGGCTGATTGCCGGCGGCGTTTCCATCGGATTCGACAAGAAGGCAGGCATCGACCTGCCCGAGGAGCTGCGCCCCCGCTTTCCGAAGACCACCGAGTACTTCGACAACAAGTACGGGAAGGGGCGCTGGAACAACTCGCTCGTGCTGAGCATGGCCATCGGGCAGGGAGACAACTCCCAGACCATCCTGAACATGGCCAAGTTCTACACGGCGCTGGGTACGGATGGAAAGGCCGCGAAGCCGCAGATCAAGTCGGGCAAGCCGGAACGCGTGCAGGTCGTGCAGCTCACCGACGACCAGATGGAGCAGATGCGGCAGGCGCTCGTGGGAGTGGTCACCAGCGGAACGGCGGCCGCCTCGGCCATCAAGGGCGTACAGCTGGCGGGCAAGACGGGTACTGCGCAGAGCGGCAAGTACGTCAACGGCAAGGAGCTCAACCATGGCTGGTTCGTGGGCTTCGCGCCGGCGGATAAACCTTCCATCGTCGTGGCGGTGATGATCGAGTTTGGTGGACACGGAACGCGGGCTGCCGCAATTGCATCGAAGATCATCCAGGCCTATCTCCACGTGACGCCCGTCGTCGACATGACGGTGGAGGGCTGATGTCCGTCCGGCGTTTCCCCATCGATTGGCCCCTGGTCACCGTGGGCCTGCTGCTCTCCGTGTATGGCGTTTCCATCGTGTATTCTGCGGGGCAGACCGACGTCCTCACAGGCGTGGCCAAGCTGTGGCGCTCGCAGGTGATCTGGTTCATGCTGTCGCTCGCGGCTGCCTACGGCGTCAGCCGCTTTTCCGTGCGCATGCTGGACTGGCTCACCTGGCCCATGTACGCCATCACGATCGCCATGCTGATGCTGCTCCTCGTCATCGGCAAGGGCGCGGGGACCGCGGCAAGCTCCAAGAGCTGGCTGGCCATTGGTGGTTTCCGCATTGGGCAACCGGCAGAGCTCGCGAAGATCACCGTGGTCCTCGCCATGGCCAAGGTGCTGTCCACCTTCAAGGAGCCCCCCCGATCGCTGCTCGAGCTCTGGAAGCCTGGTGTCGTGGTGGGCATTCCCTGGGCGCTCATCATGATGCAGCCCGACCTCGGCACCGGCATCGTGTTCGTCGGCTTTGCATTCGCCATGCTGTTCTGGGCGGGCGTGTCGTGGCCGCTGCTCGTGCTGGTGGCGAGCCCGGTGGTGAGCCTGGTGCTCGCGTACAACACGTTCTACTGGGGCGCGTGGTTCATGCTGCTCATCGCGCTCGTGCTCTGGTACAAGCCGTACATGTACGAGGGCATCTTCCTCGTGGTGGTGAATGTCGTCTTCGGCGTGTTCTCCCCCATGCTGTGGGACAAGCTTGCACCCTACCAGCAGAAACGCCTGCTCGTGTTCCTGAACCCCGCCATCGATCCGCGGCAGTCGGGCTACCACGTGATCCAGTCGAAGATTGCAATCGGCTCCGGCGGATGGTTCGGCAAGGGGTACACCATGGGCACGCAGAAACGGCTGGCGTTCCTCCCCGCGCAGCATACGGATTTCATCTTCGCGGTGGTTGGTGAGGAGCTGGGCTTTCTCGGAGTCACCGTCGCCATTTCACTGTTCGCGCTGCTGTTCCTGCGCGTGACGAAGATCGCCGAGCGCTCCAATGACTCATACAGCAGCCTGGTCGCGTTCGGCTTGCTGGCGAGCTGGTTTGTGCACGTGGTGGAGAACATGGGTATGACCTTGAACCTCATGCCGATCACGGGTATTCCACTGCCGTTCTTCAGCTACGGCGGCAGCTTCATGCTGGCCAGCTGGATTGCGATCGGGATCCTGCTGCGCATCTCCGCCGAGGGGAGGGGGGGCCGGAACGGTCCGTTCGCGGTCTAGCGCGGAAGGCGTTTTGACGGGTCGAACCCCCCCACAACATGTGGTGTCATTTTAGTTCCTGCCTCGCGCAAGGGATCAGCGACGATCCGCCGGAATCTGCAAGATCCGCGTTGAACACGGTCGACGCTGTTTTGTGACTCGGCGCGTGACGTCCCTGTCAATCCCTTGCCCATGTCCATGAACTCGGTCACATTGTCCTGCTATGGCATGGTTCCGTAAAGAGAAGAAGCCCCGAGGTCCAAGGCGGGAGCGGCTCGAAATTCCCGCCGATGTGTGGGAAAAGTGCGAAGCGTGCGGACACACGGACATTCGCGAGAAGTTCGTGCGCAATTTCAACGTGTGCCCGAATTGCGACTATCACCGCCGCATTCGCGCCAATGACTATTGCAACATCCTCCTGGACGACGGGTCCATGGAGGAATTGGAGCTCGACATCCGCTCCACGGACCCGCTGGGCTTTCCAGAATACCCGGCCCGGCTGAAGAAGGCCACCGCCAACGCGGGTGAGGGCGACGCCCTGCTTGCCGCCACGGGGACCATTGAAGGCTTGCCGGTGAACCTGGGTGTGATGGACTTCGCCTTCATGGGCGGATCCATGGGCTCCGTCGTTGGGGAGAAGATCGCACGCCTTGGCCTCCGTTCCCTGGAACGCAAGCATCCGCTCATCGTGATCTGCGCGTCCGGCGGTGCACGCATGCAGGAGGGCGTCCTCTCCCTCATGCAGATGGCGAAGGTGAGTGCCATCCTGGCCCAGCTTGCCGAGCGTCGCATTCCGTACATCGCCATCCTCACGAACCCCACCACGGGCGGCGTGAGCGCCAGCTATGCAATGCTCGGCGACGCCATCGTGGCCGAGCCGGGTGCTGTCATCGGGTTCGCTGGCCCGCGGGTGATCAAGCAGACACTCGGCCAGGACCTGCCGGAGGGCTTCCAGACCGCGGAATTCCTGCTGGACCACGGCATGCTGGACCAGGTGATCCACCGCAAGGATCTCAAGCACACGATGAGCCAGTTGCTCAGGCACATGAGTGGCAAGCCGTCCGCAGCGGGGTGGACGTCGCCCTGACCGGTTACCAGGAGTCGCTCGATTACCTGTTCGCGCGAACAACGGGCGCGTTCAGGTTCGGTCTCGAGCGCACCCACGCTTTGCTGGCGGAACTGGGTGACCCGCAGCGGCGATATCCGGTGCTGCACATTGCCGGCACGAATGGCAAGGGCAGTTCCGTGGCCACGGCCGAGGCACTCCTGCGCGCGCGCGGCCTCCGTGTGGCGAAGTACACGTCGCCCCACCTCGTTGATTTTCGCGAGCGCGTTGTCGTCGATGGCACGGCCATCAGTGAGGAGGAGGTCGTCGAATTCATCCAGGCGTACACGCCGGTGGTGGAACGCCTCGGCGCCTCCTTCTTCGAAGCAACCACCGCATTGGCGTTCCAGCATTTCGCCCGCGCCGGCGCGGATGTGGCGCTGATCGAGACGGGCCTTGGCGGGCGTCTGGACTCCACCAACGTGGTGGTGCCGCGGGCCGCAGGTGTGACATCGATCGGATTCGATCACATGGAATATCTCGGATCCACGCTGCAGGCCATCGCGGCCGAAAAGGCCGGGATCTTCAAGGCGGGAGCGCCGGCGATCGTTGGGGAGCCGGATGTGGAGGTACGGGGCTGGCTCGCCGACGCCGCTCGGCGCGCGGGATCGGTTCCCGTGCGCGTCGTGGCGGACGAAATGCGCATCGACGATCTGGAAGTCACGGCGGCGGGAACGCGGTTCCGCCTGCAGGCCCTTGGTGACGACATGACGGTGGAGACGCCGTTGGTGGGGCGACACCAGGCATCGAACTTTGCCTTCACGCTGGCACTGCTCGATGCCGCGGGCGATCCATTTCGCGTCACGCTTCGCGACGCGGCGGTTGCGGTGCGATCGGTGCGGCTGCCTGGCCGCTTTCAGCACGTGGGCCCGTGGATCTTCGACGTGGCGCACAATGCCGATGGGATGCGCACGCTCGCCAACAGTCTTCGCAGCCTGGCGCATGCGCAGCCGGTGGTGGCCCTGCTGTGCGTGCTGGGAGACAAGGACTGGCGCGCCATGATCGAGGTCCTCGCTCCCGTAGTGGACGCCTTCATCCTGACGGACGCGCCCACTGCGCCGGCGTCGCGTGCGTGGCCGCTGGCGCAGGTGCTCGCCTACGCATCGGAGCGGGGATATGCGGCGGTGGCGGAACCCGACTTCGACGCAGCGTTGCGGCGAGCGGGTCGTGAGGGCGGAACGGTGCTCGTCACGGGGTCATTTCACACGGTCGGCGACGCCATGGTGCGGTTGCAGGTGTCTCCGCTCACAGGGTAACTTGCTGGATGTTCAAAGGCGCCCTCCCCGGTTTTCGTGATTTCTACCCCCAGGAACTGGCGGAGCGTGCGTTCATCATGAATACGTGGCGCTCCGTGGCGCGGCGCTACGCGTTCGTGGAGTACGACGGGCCACCGCTGGAACCGCTCGACCTGTACACGAAGAAGAGCGGCGAGGAGATCGTCGGGCAACTCTACAACTTCGTGGACAAGGGCGGGCGCGACGTGGCCCTCCGGCCCGAAATGACGCCGACCGTGGCGCGCATGGTGGCTGCCCGCGCCAATGCGCTGCGCAAGCCGGTGCGGTGGTTCTCGATGCCGCAGCTGTTCCGCTACGAGCGACAGCAGAAGGGGCGACTGCGGGAACACTACCAGCTGAACGTGGACATCTTCGGCTCGCACGATGTTGCAGCGGACGCCGAACTCGCGGCGTGTGCTGTGGACATGATGCGCGCATTCGGGCTCTCGTCGGGTGACGTGGTGGTCCGCGTCTCCGATCGCCGCCTGCTCCAGGCGTACCTGACGTCGCTCGCTGTGCCCGACGACGCGATGCCGGGCGTCTTCGCGGTGATCGACAAGCTGGATCGCACGCCGGCCGAGGTTTCCGCGGAAAAACTCGCAGCGCTCGGTTTGGCCGACAGTGCGGTCACGCGCATCGTGGGCATCGCGTCGGCCACCTTGGCCGAGGTGCAGGCGCAGGTCGCAGGCACGCCCGCGGCTGCGCACGCCCATGAATTCCAGCGGTATCTCGCCTACACATCGGCCCTCCTTGGTGGCGACGCGTCATGGTTGCGACTCGACCTGTCCATTGTGCGCGGTCTGGCATACTACACCGGCATCGTGTTCGAGCTGTTCGACAGGTCGGGTGAGTTCCGGGCCATCTGTGGCGGTGGCCGGTATGACACGCTCCTTGAATCGCTGGGTGGCGCAGACCTGCCCGCACTCGGATTCGGGATGGGCGACGTGGTGCTCGGCGAGCTGTTGCGAGCGAAGGGATTGATGCGGCCGGAGCAACTGGCGGCGGATGTCTGGCTCGCGGCGGATGAGTCCATGCCGCTGGAGCGGGTGATGCTCGAGGCGTCGAGGCGGAGGGCACATGGGCTCTCCGTGGAGTATTCGCTCCGATCGCAGTCGCTGGGCAAGCAGAAAAAGGCCGCGCAGGCGAGTGGTGCGCGGGACTTCGTAACTCTCTCGAACGACGACGTACAGAATGGCTGACGACCGGAAACTCACCACCCGTGCCGCCGATTTCAGCGCGTGGTACAACGAGGTGGTGCTCAAGGCCGAGATGGCGGATTACTCGCCCGTGAAGGGGTGCATGGTGATCCGGCCCAACGGATATGGCATCTGGGAGCGCATGCAGCGTGCGCTCGACGACATGTTCAAGGCGACAGGTCACCAGAACGCGTACTTCCCGCTGTTCATTCCGGAGTCCTATCTCCACAAGGAAAAGGAGCACGTCGAGGGCTTCGCGCATGAATTTGCCGTCGTCACGCACGGTGGTGGCAAGAAGCTCGAGGAACCGCTGGTGGTGCGGCCCACGTCGGAGACGATCATCTATTCGATGTTCGCCAAATGGGTGCAGAGCTATCGCGACCTGCCCATCCTGATGAACCAGTGGGCCAACGTGGTGCGCTGGGAGATGCGCACGCGGCTGTTCCTGCGCACCACCGAATTCCTGTGGCAGGAGGGTCATACGGCCCACGTCACGCACGACGAGGCCGAGATCGAGACGCGCAAGATGCTCGGCGTGTATCGCGACTTCATGGAAGGCTACATCGCGATGCCGGTGGTCACCGGGCAGAAGACCGATTCGGAGCGGTTCGCCGGCGCGTTGCGCACGTACTCCTGCGAAGCCATGATGCAGGACAACAAGGCGCTCCAGGCGGGTACGTCGCACAACCTCGGCCAGAATTTCTCGAAGGCGTTCGACCTCAAGTTCCAGAGCGAGCAGGGCACAACGGAATACGCGTGGAACACGAGCTGGGGTGTGTCCACGCGCATGGTGGGCGGGCTCGTGATGACGCACGGCGACGACACGGGCCTTCGGGTCCCGCCGCTGCTCGCACCCATCGAGCTCGTCATCGTGCCCATCTATCGCACGGACGAGGATCGCGCGCTCGTGCTCGAGGCAGCGAACCGCATCGCCGTGTCGCTCGGCGCATGGGACCGGCGCGAGTCGGCGCGCCTGCGCATCCACATCGATGCGCGCGACGGAATGAAGCCGGGCGCCAAGTACTACGAGTGGGAGTTGCGCGGCATTCCGCTTCGGCTCGAGCTCGGCCCCCGTGACCTCGCGGCGAACCAGGGTGTGCTCGTGCGTCGCGACACGAAGGAGAAGCGCGCCGTGTCGCTCGACACGCTCGGTGAGGACGTGGCCGAGTGCCTCAGCACGATGCAGCGGGACATGCTCGCCGCGGCGCTGGAACGTCGCGAGGCCAACAGCGTACGCGAACGCATCTCGTATGACGCGTTTCGCGCGCTCATGGATGGGCCGGGCGGCTTCGTGTATGCGGGGTGGTGTGGCGATGCCGCGTGCGAGGCGGCCATCAAGGCGGAGACCAAGGCCACCATCCGGTGTCTGCCGGATGAGGAGTTCCGCTCTGCCGATGCGCCGACGCACTGTCTCAAGTGCGGCCGGGACTCCACTGTCGAGGCGCTGTGGGCCAAGGCGTACTGACGTCGGGGTTTTCGCGCGTCGACGGCGCGCTCGTGTGCGAGGGCGTTCCGCTGGAGCGCCTTGCGGAGCAGGTGGGCACCCCCGCGTACGTGTACAGCACCGCCGTGGTTCGTGACCGCTACCTGCGACTCGATGCGGCACTCGCGTCGCTGCCCCACCGGATTCACTACACGCTCAAGGCCAACAGCAATCGCGGCCTGTTGCGGACCCTGCGCGACCTAGGCGCGGGCGTGGATGTCGTATCGGGGGGCGAACTGTTCCGGGCACTGCGCGCGGGGTTCCACGGTCGCGATATTCTCTTTGGCGGCGTGGGAAAGACGGAGCAGGAGCTGCGCGCTGCGCTCGAGGCGGATGTGCTGATGGTGAATGTGGAGTCCGAGGCGGAAGTGTTGCTCCTGGACCGCATCGCAGGTGAACTGGGCGTTGTGGCACGCGTCGGCATTCGAGTGAATCCGGAAGTCACGGTGGACAGCTCCCACCGGTACATCAAGACGGGCGAGAAGGGCGCCAAGTTCGGCGTGCCGTTCAACGAGGTGCACGCCCTGGGCCGGCTCACCGCATCGCTGACGCACGTGAAGCTGCTCGGTCTCGACATGCACATCGGCTCACAGCTCTTCCGACTGGATCCGTACCTGGACGGCACTGAAAAGCTGATCGAGTTGCTCGATGCGTTGAAGTCCGATGGCGTCGACTCGATCGAGTACCTCGATATCGGCGGCGGCCTGGGCGTGAGCTACGCTGACGAGGCCACGCCCAACCTCGAGCAGTTTGCGCACTCGCTGGTGAAGCGGGTCCAGCCCACGGGTCTCACGCTGCTCATGGAGCCGGGGCGCTTCATCGTGGGCAACGCCGGCGTGCTGCTCACGCGCGTGCTGTATCGGAAGCACAGCGGCGGGCGGGAATTCCTGGTCACCGATGCGGGCATGACGGAACTGTTGCGGCCGTCGCACTACGACGCATATCATCGCATCGAGGCGGTGCAGTGGGTGGTGCGGCAGATGGTGGCAGACGTCGTGGGTCCGGTGTGCGAGAGTGGGGATTTCCTTGCGCTCGACCGGTCGATGGATGAGGCCCACGCGGGCGACCTGCTGGCCGTCCACGACGTCGGCGCGTATGGATACGTGATGGCGTCAAACTACAACACGCGGCCGCGTGGCGTGGAAGTGCTTGTCGATGGAGACCGGTTTGCGGTCGCCACGGTGCGTGAGCGGCACGAAGATCTCGTGCGCCTCGAGCAGGATGACCTTGAGTGGAGGGATGGCTGATGCGCGTCGGACTGATGGCCGATAGCCACGACCGGATCCCTGCGATTGCCGAATTCGTGAAGATCATGCAGGCGGGTGGCGTCTCCATGCTGCTGCATGCCGGCGATTACTGCGCGCCATTCGCCCTCCGGCCCATCGAGGAGGCCAGCATGTCGCTCTCCGGCGTCTTCGGCCGCAATGACGGAGATACCCAGGGGCTGCTCGCCAAGGCAACCGCGGGATTCGGGGCGGAACTGTTCGAAGGGCCGCACAGCTTCGAGCTCGGAGGACAGCGCGTGCTCGTGGTGCACGACCTCGGCGACGTGCAGCCGCGCAGCATCGAGGCCCACAGCATCGTCGTGCACGGATTCACGCACCAGCAGGCGATGAAGACCCGCGGCGACACGCTCATCGTCAATCCGGGCGAATCGTGTGGATGGCTGTTCGGTACGCCCAAGGCCGCCATCCTCGACCTCGACACGAAGACCGTGGAGTTCCTCAGCCTCGACCCCGCGCACTGGACCACATGACGGCGCCCAGCCGCATCCTGATCATCGACTACGGATCGCAGTATACGCAGCTCATCGCCCGCCGCGTGCGCGAGGCGCGGGTGTACTCCGAGATCCACCCACCTACCCGCAGTCTCGAGTGGATTCGCGCCTGGCAGCCCACCGGAATCATCCTGAGCGGTGGGCCCAACTCCGTCTACGGAGACAACGCGCCCTCCGCGGACCGGGCCATGTTCGACGTTGCGCCCGTGCTCGGGGTCTGCTACGGCATGCAGCTCATTGCGCACCTGCACGGTGCGGAAGTGACGCGCGGTGGCCAGCGCCAGTATGGTCGCGATGAAATAATCCCCACTGCAGACAGTGTGCTCTTTCATGGCTTTGCGCGCGGCGAGAGCACCACCGTGTGGATGAGCCACGGCGATCACATCGAGGCGCCGCCGCCCGGCTTTCGCGTGACGGCCGCAAGCGCAGGCAATCCGGTGGCCGCGTTCGAGCACGCGTCGCGTCCCATCTATGGCGTGCAGTTCCACTGCGAAGTCGCGCATACCCCGCGTGGCCGCGAGCTCATCGCGAATTTCCTGTTCGAGGTGTGTCACGCCACGCCCAGCTGGACACCCGGCGCGTTCATCGAGAGTGAGATCGCACGGATCCGCGCGCTCGTTGGCGACGCGGAGGTGATCTGCGGACTGTCGGGTGGCGTGGATTCATCCGTCGCTGCAGCACTCGTGCACCGCGCCATTGGGGACCAGCTCACGTGCGTGTTCGTCGATACCGGTCTCCTGCGGCTGCACGAGCGCGAGCAGGTGCAACAAACCATGGGCCGCCACCTCGGCATCAAGCTCGTGACCGTCGACGCGTCGGCACGCTTCCTCGCGGCGCTTGCCGGCATCGAGGATCCCGAGGCAAAGCGCCGGGCCATTGGCCACACGTTCATCGACGTGTTCGAGGATGCGACGCGACAGGCCGGCACGCATGCCAGGTTCCTCGTGCAGGGCACGCTCTACCCGGATGTGATCGAGAGCGCCTCGCCTTCGGGTGGACCGTCCGTGACCATCAAGACGCACCATAACGTGGGCGGACTCAAGCCGGACATGCAATTCGCGCTCATCGAGCCGCTGCGCGAGCTGTTCAAGGACGAAGTGCGCAACGTGGGCCGCGAGCTTGCCCTTCCGGAAGAAATGGTTGGACGGCATCCGTTTCCCGGGCCCGGACTGGCCATCCGCATCCTCGGTGCCGTCACGGAGCCTGCGTTGGCTGTGCTGCGGCAGGCCGACGCCATCTACCTGGACGAGATTCGCAAGGCCAGCCTCTACGACGAGATCTGGCAGGCCTTTGCCGTCCTGCTGCCGGTGCGGAGCGTGGGAGTCATGGGCGACGAGCGGACGTACGACAACGTCGTGGCACTGCGCGCCGTCACCAGCACCGACGGCATGACCGCCGACTGGTTTCCCTTTCCGCACGACGTGATGGCACGCATCAGCGACCGCATCATCCGCGAGGTGGACGGTGTCAACAGGGTGGTGTATGACGTCAGCTCCAAGCCACCCGCCACTATCGAGTGGGAGTGACGGACGACGAGCGGCGGATTGGCGAGCGGCGCACCCTGGCCATGCGTGGACCGGGTGCCGCCGGAGTGACGCCGGCCCACTCGCTCGCCGCATCGAATCCGTGCCTGAACTGTGGCACCAACGTGCAGCTGGAATATTGTCCCGAGTGCGGACAGCGTGAAATCGACTCCGATCCCACGCTGGGGGAGTTCCTGCACGAACTGGCGGAGGAATTTCTCCACTGGGACGGCAAGCTGCTCACGACCTTCCGCCTGCTCGTTGCGCGGCCGGGTGAACTCACGCGCGAGTACGTCGCCGGGCGGCGTGTGCGCTATATCTCGCCGCTGCGCCTGTACCTCACGTGCAGCCTCGTGTTCTTCTTCGTGGCTGCCGTTGTTCCGCAGCCCCCGCGCACAGTGGTCCACAACGGGCGGAAGATCAGCACCCAGGTCGGCCTCATCACCATCACGGAGTCAGACAGCGCTGCCACCATTGCGGCCCTCGATTCCATGGCACAGCATCGGAAGCTTGTCAGTCGCGTGTGGGGGAAGCATTTCGGCACCGCCATGCGCCAGCGTGCAGCGGTGACCGCAGACATGACCGCCGCGGTACCGAAAACCATGTTCGTGCTGGTGCCACTGTTCGCGGCGCTCGTCATGCTCGTGTTTCGGCGCATGCGACGACGCTTCCCCCAGCACCTCGCATTCGCATTGCACGTCCACGCCTTCATGTTCCTGGTGCTGACGGCGATGCTGGTGCGGCGCTTCATCCCGACCGTGGTGCCGGCGATCGTGCTGATCGAGCTTGTGTGCTTCGGGGCGATCATCACGTACCTGGTGCAGTCGATGCGGAACGTCTATGGCGTGCGCACCAGGGAAGCAATCGGGCGCAGCGCCCTCGTGGTATCGGCGTACTTCACGATGTTCCTGATGGCCATGCTCGGCACGTTCGTGCTCATCGTCCTTACCAAGTTCTGATCGCTGCCGGCTAGACGCCCTTCTCCTTCAGCAGCTCGAGGAACTGACCGGGTTCCGCAAGGGCGAGCAATCGCTGCGGTACGTCAGGCTCCTTGGAGAACTGCGCGATCTTGCCCAGCACCGGCAGGTACTGGTTGGACACCTCGAGCGGCGGCGCCACGATCAGGAAGAAGAAGTTCACCGGCTTCTCGTCGATGGCCTTGAAGTCCATGCCGTGCGGCTTCCGGCCGAATGCCACCCGCAGCTTGCTCACCACCAGGGAGCGGCAGTGCGGAATCGCAATCCCACGCCCGATGCCCGTCGAGCCGAGATTCTCGCGGCGCTTCAGCATCTTGAACAGCATGCCGTCGGATTTCTCGTCGAGTTTGAGCAGGCCAATGAGCTCCCTGAGCACATCGTCCTTGGTGTCGCCTTCGAGCTCGAGCTTGATTGCGTCTTCGCTGAAGAACTCGCGCAGTTCCATCTGGTTGAATCCGGTGCGGAGGCGGAGCGTGGGCCGCGGAGGCGGCGCGTCGTCGTGGTCGAACCGCGAAACGTACCCGAGCGCGCGCAACCTTGTCAAACGCATCGTTGCTCACCATTCCGCGACCCGGTAACTTTCACCCATGAACCGGTTTCCGTTTCCGCTCGACGTCGAGACCCCGCTCTACCTCGCGCCCATGGCTGGCGTGTCGGAGTCGCCGTTCCGGCAGCTGTGTCACGAGCACGGCGCGGACGTGGTGGTCACGGAGTTCCTGTCTGCCGAGGGGATCCGTCGCGAAAACGAATCCACGCTGCACAAGCTGTCCTTCGGTCCGGGCGAGCGCCCCATTGGTGTGCAGATCTTCGGGGCCGATCCGGTCGCCATGGGGGAGGCGGCCCGGTTCGTGTCCGACGTATTCCAGCCCGAATTCATCGACATCAATTTCGGGTGCCCGGTCAAGAAAGTCGTGCGCCGCAACGGCGGCTCGGGATGCCTTCGCGACCTGGATCTCGTGCAGCAGGTCATCCGCGCCGTGGCGTCCGCCACGCACCTGCCTGTCACGTGCAAGATCCGCAGTGGCTGGAACGAGGAGATGCGAGACCCGGTGACCATCGGGCTGCGGTGCCAGGATGCCGGCGCGCGCGTGCTGGCCCTGCACCCGCGGACGCGAACGCAGATGTACACCGGCAGCGCGCGCTGGGAAGAGATTGCGGCTGTCGTACAGGCGCTCGACATCCCCGTGCTCGGGAACGGCGACATCAAGACTGCCGAGGATGCCCTGCGGATGCACGCGCAGACGGGATGCGCCGGCATCATGATCGCGCGCGGATCCTACGGGCAGCCGTGGATCTTCAGCCAGGTGAAGGACCTCATGGCCGGTCGCGAGAAGCGCCCGGCGCCCCCCGTGGCCGAGCGTTTCGCCGTTGCACTGGACCACGCACGCAAGGTCGTGGCGTACGAGACGGACCCGCGCGGCGCCGCCATCGAATTCCGCAAGCACCTCGGCTGGTACGCGCGCGGTCTGCATGGCGGAGCCGAGCTGCGCAAGAAGCTGTACGCCGTGACGTCGTTTGGTGAAGTCGAAGGCGTGTTCGCGGACTATCTCGCGCATGCCGAGCGGTACGCGGATTCTGCGGACACCGCAGGTCACGCGCTCGAGGCGGACGCCGCATGAGGCGCGAGCGGGTGCGCGAACTGCTCACCCGTGTTGCTGATGGCTCGACGCCGGTGGAGCATGCACTGGATGCGCTGGCCTCGGAACCGGAAGAGTCGCTCGGCTTTGCTACACTGGATCACCACCGCGCCCTGCGTCAGGGCTTTCCGGAAGTGGTCTACGGCGCGGGCAAGACCGTGGAGCAGGTGGTGCTCATTGCGCAGCGCATCGCCGAGCGCGGCGATGGCGTGCTGGTCACGCGCGTGCCGCACGAGGCCGTGGCTGCGCTCACGAGCGCGCTGCCCGGGCTGGAGCATAATGCCGTGGCGGGCACGTGCTTCCTGCCCCCACTCACCGCGCCAACCCTGGCACTGCAGACCCTGCTGATCATCACGGCGGGCACGAGTGACCTGCCCATTGCGGAGGAGGCTGCGGTGACGGCCCGTGCGATGGCCTGCAGCGTGGATCGTCTCACCGACGTCGGCGTCGCCGGAATTCACCGCCTGCTCGCGCGTCGGGACGTGATCAATGCTGCGGGCGTCATTGTGGTGGTTGCCGGGATGGATGGGGCGTTGGCATCCGTGGTGGGCGGCCTCGCGCGTGTGCCCGTGATCGCCGTGCCGACGAGTGTCGGGTACGGCGCGTCGTTCGGCGGCATTGCGCCGTTGCTGACGATGCTCAACAGTTGCGCGGCGGGCGTGACCGTGGTCAACATCGACAACGGTTTTGGCGCGGCGGTCGCCGCAGCGCGCATCCTCCACCGCTGACGCTCGGCCATGCTGCTCGTTGCGGCCATCGTGCTTGCCACTGGCGCACTGCTCGCGGCCGGCTACGCCGTGCGGCAGGCTCGCCGCTCCCGCGCCGAGCTCCGTGCGGCACATGCACGGCTGGCTCGGATCGACGCCGACCTGCCGCCTTCAGGAGACGACGAGGGTGGGGTGCGCGCGGAGGCGCTGCGTCGGGACGTCCGCGTGTCCTTCGAGGCGCGCGAGCGTGAGCACGACCAGGTGTTGCTCGCCAGCCTGCTGACGGATTTCGGGGACATGGCTGGGGCGGAAGAGGCGATTCTGTGGCGCTGGGACGCAGACCGCGATTCGTTATCACCGGCCGTGTGGTCGGGCGGCACGCCGCGTCCCAGCCATTTCAACCTGGCCGAGTGGGGGCCGCTGGTGCAGTGGTCTGCGGAGACGAGCGTGGTGCAGACCGTGGGACAGGACGACCTCACGTTCGTTGCCGCCGCCTGCGTGCGGCACGACGAGGCACTGCTCGGGGTGCTCAGCCTCACCCATTCCACCGGGCTCGGCTTGCCGCGTCCGTCGCTGAAGGAGTGGATGCCTCGGCTGGCGGACCAGCTCGCGACGTTTCACGACCTGCTGGGTGTGCGCCGCCGCTATGGCCGGCACATGCGGCAGAGCCAGGCGCTGCTGGACGCCGTACAGCGGCTGCAGGGCGATCGCGGTGGTGAAGGCCTTGCGCGCGCCCTGTGCGAAACCGCACTGGACGTGTCGGGAGCCCGCGGGGCCGTTCTCGTCCGATGGGACGGCGAGTCGGAAGTAGGTGAGGTGCATTTTGCCACCGAAGGCACGGGGCTGCGCGCCCCCACGCCGCTGGACAGCAGCAGCGTGGTGGCGGAGGTATGTCGCGGCGGCAAGCTGCACGTACTGGAGGATTCGCGCGGCGCCGCGTCGGCCAAGGCATTGTACGGTGCAGATCGCGTGATTCGCGAGCCGGGTTCGGTGGCCATCATCCCGATCGCGAGGGAAGGGCGCGTCCTGGGGGCACTCGTGCTGGAGGCGGATGAGGTGGGGGCGCTCACGCCGGAGGACACGCGTCCCCTCACGGTGCTGGGTGCCGTCGTGGCGGGGTCGCTGGAAATCACGTGGCAGTTCGCCGAGGTCGATCGCCGGGCGCGGACCGACGCCCTCACCGGACTGTGGAACCGGATGCACTTCGGCGAGCAGCTGACGCGCACGCTGGCGGAAGCGGACCGGTACAATCATCCCGTGTCGCTGGTGCTCATGGATATCGATCACTTCAAGAAGGTGAACGACACCTGGGGCCACGAGGCTGGTGACTCCGTGCTGAAGCAGGTGGCGCGGGTGCTCCAGGACGGCGTTCGGACGGTGGATATCTGCGTGCGATATGGCGGTGAGGAGATCGCGATGCTGCTGGCGCAGACGGACAGTGCGCGCGCGGTGGAGGTGGCGGAGCGCTTGCGCGCGCGCATCGCGGCGACGCCGGTGAAGCACGGCTCGGTGGAGATCGGCGTGACGGCGTCGTTCGGCGTGGCCACGTATCCGGAGACGGTGCGCGTGCGCGACCAGCTGTTTCCGTCTGCGGACAAGGCGTTGTACATCGCCAAGCACGACGGCCGGAATCGCGTCCGGGCGAAGCCGGCAACCAAGGGCAGGACGGCGGGTTGATCTGCCGCTGCACATCGTGTGGCACTGCGGAACGCGTTGACGGTGGGTGCGGGGTGCGCTAGCTTTGGGAGTACAGGGGGCGATTGGCTTCGACGGGACTGGTGAAGCTGTGGGCGCGTGCCGAGGTCTTCGGGCACCTCGTTAAACACTCGGAAAAATTCCAACTGCGAACAACAACTTCGCCCTTGCCGCTTAACTTTTAGTTAGGCCTGTGAGGTGCCCGCGAGAAAGCCCGCCCAGGGCGTTTTCATGGGTAACGCAAATCTGGGCTAGCTTCGACGTACGCCTTCGGCGGCGGAGCAAAACAAAGAGGGCTTATCCTGCGGTGGGCTGCCCACTGGCCAGCTGCAGGAGACATCAATCAGAGGGACACGCACGTAGTGCTTGTAGTTGATCTAGCTTCGGACCGGGGTTCGATTCCCCGCGCCTCCACTGACAGAAGGTCCAGAACGATCCAACGGCGTCCAGCAATGGGCGCCGTTGTCGTTTCTGCCCCTGGGTATGCCCTGCAGGTGCGCGAGAGGCACCGAACATTGCGTGTCAGGCCCGCGCGCGCCCAAGCATCTCGGCGCTGATCACGGTGTCTTCGGAGCAGGGGAGAAGAGGAAGTCGTATTCGAGCTTGATCGTATCGGCCACACTGAGCACCACCGGCACCTCATCTAGCGAAGCTGTCCGTCGGGGGTCGGCTGCGCGCCTTCCGTTTGATCCGGTACGCGCGACTTCCCACCCGGCTGCTGCCCGAAGGTGTAGCTGAAGTTGAGGAAGGCTCCACGTGCGCCAAAGTTGCGGCGCGAGGACTGCGCGAAGCGCCCGTCATCCGTGACGAAGCCGGAGCCCATCGCGTTGAAGGGATCCATGATGCGCAGTGTCACGCTGGCCTGGTCTCCCATCAGCTTCTGCCTGATCGCGAGGTTGGTCATCGTCATGCCGGACATGCGACCTTGCTCCGTCCTCATGGGCGCACGGTACATCAGAAAGCCCTGCACATCGATCGTCGGCGTCACCTTCACGGTCGCATTGGCGCGTGTGGACCAGCCAAATGCGTTGTTCGACAGGTTCGTCGTCAGGTTGCTCGCATCGGTCACCTGCCTGAACGCGCTCGCCCCCCCGAAGCCGGTGAGACGTCCCAAGCGGAGCGAGCCGCTCACGTACGCGCCGTACGAATCACTCGTCCCCACGTTCTTGAAGGTGGTGGTCGAGACGCCCACGTCGTCGATGGTGCGGATGAGTCGCACCGCATTCACCGTGTGCCGGGCAAACGGGGTCAGTTGAAGCGTGCCCGTTGCGAAGGTCTGCTGGTAGCCGAGCTCCAAGGCGTGGGTGAATTCGGGGCGAAGCGCCGGATTGCCGTGAAAGGAGTTGAGTGCGTCTTCACGGTATCCGAATGGGTTGAGCTGCCTCGTGTCGGCACGCGTGACGCGCTTCGAGTAGCTCACCTTGAGCTGGCGCGTGTCGTCCACGTTGTAGGCTACGAGCCCGCTGGGATAGAGGTTGCGGTAGCTGCCGTCGTACCGCTCACTCGTCGTCGCCAGGCTGAAGTGCGTTGCCACCTGAGCAGCCCGCAATCCCGCCTGGAGGTCGAACTTGCCCACGCCGCTGCTCACCAGGCCATACACCGCCTGGACCTGGTCGTCGTATGTGAACGCGTTGGTGCGCGCAGCGTTCGGCACATAGAGGCCGAGTGCATCCGAGTAGTTGGCGACGTCGAGCTGGTTGTCGAGTTGCCGACGCGTGCCCTTGTAGCCTGTTTCGAACTTCGTGCGCGACGCGATCGTGCGGGTGAAATCCGTCTGGAGCGTCCAGTTCTTCGTGAGCTCGCCGGTCGCGTCCGTCTCCAGCCCCGTCGTGGTGGGAGTGGCGGCGGCGTCCATGCCCAGCGACCGGTCGGTGAGCAGGACAGTGTCGTCGCCACGAGAGCGGTTTACGCGAAACTCGCTTGTGAGGCCGTCACCCTGGTGCTCCGCTGCCTTCGTGTACGACAGCGTGTAGTCGAGGGTGAGGTCGTCCTCCTTCTTGGTGCTCGAGCGGAGGGAGCGGCCCGTCAGTATCCGCGCCGCATCGAGCTCGCGATACGCATTGTTGTTGTCGCGCGTGACGTTACGCTTGCTCACCAGGAGGGTCGACGAGAGCACGTCGTGCGCTGCCACCTGATAGTCCGCACTCGCATTCAGGTTGTGCGAGTGCGGGACGAGAGCGCCACTGACGTCGCCCTCAAGAAAGGGTAACAGGCCAGGCATGAGTGCCGCGCGATTGGAATAGCCGGAGATGACGCGCTTGTCCTGCATGAAGCCGTAGGTGCCGAACAGCGTGAGCGCACCTTTCTGATATCCCAGATTTCCTGACGCATTCATCTGGCCCGTGCTTCCACCGCCGGCGGTGAATCCGCCACTGGCGCCGAGCTCGGTATTCTCCTTGAGCACGATGTTGATGATGCCGGCCATGCCGTCGGGATCAGCCTTCGCGGACGGGTTGGGCACGACTTCCACGCGTGCCACCATGCTCGAAGGAAGCTGGGCGAGATAGGTGCCGAGCTGATCGCCGCGCATCGGTGTGATGCGCCCGTTGATCTGCACGACGACGTTCTCGTTGCCGCG
>JAYVNZ010000137.1:0-18579 GCA_043758185.1 Gemmatimonadaceae bacterium
GCTCGCCGCCAAAAACTACTTCGCGCGCTCGATGTACTCGCCCGTGCCCGGATTGACGCGAATCTTGTCGCCGGTGGCGACGAATTCCGGCACGTTCACCGTCACTCCGTTCTCCAGCTTGGCCGGCTTGCTCGACGCGGTCTTCGTTGCCGTCTTCATCACGGGGTTGGTCTCCACGATGGTGAGCGTCATCGAATTGGGCAGCCGCACGCCGATCGGCGCGCCATCGTAGAACTCGGCCTGGATCTTCATGCCCGGCTGCATCCACGGGGCGTTGTCACCCAGCGCCTCTTCATCCATCTCGATCTGGTCGTAGTTCGTCGAGTTCATGAAGTGATAGGTGCCGCCCGCATCGTACATGTACTCGAGCTCGTGCGTCTCCATGAACGCTGGCTCGATGGAGTCGGCTGCGCGAAAGCGATGGTCGAAGCTGTTGCCGTTCTTCAGGCTCTTGAGCTTGGCCTGCACCATTGCGCGCAGGTTGCCGGGCGTGTGATGACGGAACTCGACGACGCGCACAGGCTCGCCCTCGAAGACGATGACCATGCCGCGGCGGATCTGCGTGGCGGGAACTGCCATATTCTACCTGACGGAGTTGTACGTAAAGTGGGACAGCCTACAAAGTTAGCGATTGGCGCGAGGGTGGCAATGGCTGGGGGACGGCTCGTTCGCCGCTGCGCGGTGCGCTGGACGGCTCGCGTGGCTGCTTCGCAGCACGCTGGACGGCCAACCACAACAGCAAGGCTCGCCGTCCAGCGAGGCGGCGGAGCCGCCAATGCGCGCCGTCCCCCGTCAACCAGGGCGGCTCGCCGCCCTGCGGGCCGTCAGCCGACAGCCACCAGCTGTCAGCGCAACAGCGGATCCAGCGAACGCCACACCGTCTCGGTCACCATCCGCTCGCCATCGAGATTGGGATGCACGCCGTCACCCTGGTTCAGCGCCGCCACCCCTGCCACACCAGTCAGCAGGAACGGCATCAACAACACGCCATGCTCCCTGGCGAGCGCGGGAAACATCGCGTGAAAGGCGCGCGTATACACCATACCCAGGTTCGTGGGCGCCTCCATCTGCACCAGCACCACACGCGCCTCGGGCCGTTCCTTTGCAATCCGCGTCAGGATCTCGCCAATCGTCGTCTTCGTGGCGTCCACGGACTGTCCCCGCAACCCATCGTTCGCTCCCGTTTCCACCACGATCACCGCCGCGGAGTCCTGCAGCACCCAATCGAGCCGCCGCAGCAGGCCGGCTGACGTCTCGCCACTCACCCCCGCATTCACTGCCTGATACGGAAGCCCCGCCGCATCGATCCGGCGCTGCACCTGTTGCGGATACGCACTGTCAGGCTCGAGCCCCAGGCCGGCGGTGAGCGACGTCCCCAGGAACAGCACGGTGCGTCGCGCACCGACAGCACCTGATGTTCCCGGCGATCCCGGTGTACTGGTGGACGGGCCGGACGAATCACGCGCCGCGGGTACACCTTTCCTGTCGCCACCGCACGCCAGCACCGCACACGCCAGCACACACACTACCGTCTCTCGCAATACACTCATGCTCGAAGCTCGCCAGTTGACCAAGGAATACCAGAGCGGCGACCACCGCCTGTCTGTGTTACGCGACGTGAGCTTCACCGTTCCGGACGGTGCGTTCGTCGCCATCGTCGGCCCATCGGGCAGTGGAAAAACTACACTCCTCGGCCTGCTCGCCGGCCTGGATGTCGCCTCAGGGGGGACCGTGCTGCTCGACGGGGCAGACATGTCGGCCATGAACGAGGACCGGCGCGCCCAGCTGCGCGGCGAGAAAGTGGGCTTCGTGTTCCAGAGCTTCCAGCTCATTCCCACCCTTACGGCTCTGGAGAACGTGCAGGTGCCGCTGGAGCTTCGTGGCGACGACGGGGCCCCCGCGCGCGCGCGCGACCTGCTGGCGCGCGTGGGGCTCGGCGATCGCGTGCACCACTTTCCCAACCAGCTCTCCGGTGGCGAGCAGCAACGCGTCGCCATCGCCCGCGCGTTCAGCAATGCTCCGCGCCTGCTGTTCGCTGACGAACCCACAGGCAACCTCGACAGCGATACCGGCGCGCACATCGTGGAGCTGCTGGAAACGCTCAACCGCGAGTCGGGCACCACGATCATCCTCGTAACGCACGACTTGGTGCTCGCGCATCGCGCGCAGCGCATCATTCGCCTGGCCGACGGCGCTGTCGTCAGCGACACCCTCGTGCATGCCACACCGTCGGCCGTGGAAGCCGTCGCGGAGTGAAGGCGTCGCAGATCCTCGCGCTCGCATGGCGCGAGAGCCGCACGGCGCGACGCCGGTTGCTGCTCTACATGTCGTCCATCTCGCTCGGCGTCGGATCGCTCGTGGCCATCGATTCGTTCGCGAGCAACACCCAGCGCTCGGTGCGCGAGCAGGCGCGCGCGTTGCTGGGCGGCGACATCGCACTCTCGTCGCGCACCGCGTACACGAAACCGGTGCTCGTGGCCCTCGACTCGTTGCGGCGCGAAGGTGTGGGCGTCACCGACGTCACGAGCTTCGCCTCCATGGCGCTCGTGCAACGCACCGGACTCACGCGCCTCGCGCAGATCCAGGCGGTGACGCCGGGCTATCCATTCTACGGCGAGATCATCACCAGCCCGTCGGGCGAGTGGGCCCATCTGCAGGAGGGACGCGCGGCACTCGTCGATCCCTCGCTCCTCATTGCACTCAACGCCCACGTGGGCGACACGCTTGCCCTGGGATTCGCGCGGTTCATCATCGCGGGAACGCTGGTGAGCGTGCCGGGCGACGTGGGCGTGAGCACCACGATCGGACCGCGCGTGTACATCCCGGCGCGCTACCTGGACGAGACGTCGCTGCTGCTGTTCGGCAGCCGCTCCGAACACAAGACGCTGCTCAAGCTGCCGGCGGCACTGCCGCCGTCCACATTCATTTTTCGCTTCAAGAACCGCCTGGAGAAGGACCAGGTGCGCTACCGCACCGCGGCCGAGACGGAGTTCAACCTCACGCAGGCCATCGACCAGCTGCGTGACTTCCTGAGTATCATCGGCCTCGTGGCGCTCCTCCTTGGCGGCATTGGCGTGGCGAGTGGCGTGAACGCCTTCGTGATGCGGAAGATCGACACCGTCGCAATCCTTCGCTGCCTCGGCGCCACCAGCCGCCAGGTGCTCATCATCTACCTGCTTCAGGCGGTGGTGATGGGATTCCTCGGGGCGCTCATCGGTGCGATGCTTGGCGTGGGCCTGCAGCTGGGGCTGCCGTACGTCCTCAAGGATTTCCTGCCGGTAGACGTGTCCGTCACGGTGGAGCCGGTTGCGCTCCTCACCGGGCTACTCGTGGGCGTGTGGGTTGCGCTGGTGTTTGCACTCAAGCCCCTGATTGCGCTGCGCAACGTGAGTCCGCTCCAGACGCTGCGTCGCGAGTCCGATTCCACGGCACTTCGCGGCGCGGCATTCGATCCGCTGCGCGTGGTGGTGGCGCTCATCATTGTGCTGAGCGTGGCTGCACTCGGCGTCGCGCGTGCAGAAACTCCACAGCAGGGACTCGGTTTCGCGGCCGCCATTGCCGGAGCGGTTGCCCTGCTCTATGGCGCGGCCGCGTTGCTCAGCGCGAGCGCCCGCCGCCTGGTGCGTCCGTCGTGGCCGTTCGTGCTGCGTCAGGGCGTGGCCAGTCTCTACCGGCCCGGCAACCAGACGCGCGCCGTGGTGCTCGCCCTCGGGTTTGGCGTGTTCCTCATGAGCACCGTTTATCAGGTTCAAGACAACCTGCTGCGCACCGTGTCGGTGAAGCTCGATGCGTCGAAGGCGAACGTGCTGTTCTTCGACGTGCAGGACGACCAGGGTGCGCCGCTCGACTCCATGATCCGCGCCAAGGGCTACGGCATTTCACAGCGCGTACCGCTGGTGCCCATGAAGGTGGTGGCGATCAATTCCCTGTCGGGCAGCGCGCTGCTGACGGGAGACACCGCAAAGCGGAACGCCAGGCCGCGCGAGGGCTGGGTGTTGCGTCGCGAATTCCGGTCCACGTTTCGTGACTCGCTCACGCCGTCGGAGAAGGTCACAGCCGGCCGGTTTCCCACCGGCGGCAGCCGGCCCGACGGGCTGCCCGAGGTGTCACTTTCCGCCGACGTTGCGAGGGGTCTCCAGGTGGGGATCCACGACACCATTACCTGGGACGTGCAGGGCGTGCGCGTGAAGACACGGGTAACGAGCCTGCGTGAAGTGAGCTGGACGCGCTTCGAACCCAACTTCTTCGCCGTGTTCGAGCGCCGAGCGCTGGCGAAGGCCCCCAGGCAGTACGTGATCCTTGCCGACGTGCATGGGGACGGCGCGGTGGCGCGGCTTCAGCGTGACGTCATCACGCGCTTCCCGAACGTGGCCAGCCTGGACCTGACCCTCGTCCAGCAGACCATTGCGAGGGTGCTTGACAAGGTCACGACCGCCATCCGGTTCATGGCGGCGCTGAGCCTCGCACTCGGCATCCCCGTGCTGTTCAGCGCGGTGAGTGCCACGCGTCGCGAGCGGCTGCGCGAGGGCGTGCTGCTCAAGGTGCTCGGTGCCACGCGGCGCCAGGTGGGACGCGTGATGCTCGCGGAGTACATGCTGCTGGGATCGCTCGGTAGCCTGGCGGGCGTGCTGTTGAGTGTGGGCAGCGCGTGGGGCCTGATGCACTTCGTATTCAAGCTGCCGTTCGTGCCGGCGCTGTTACCCGCGCTACTCGTTGCGTTGTTGATGATTGCCGTTGCGGTTTCGATCGGTATGCTGACGGGCCGCGAAGTGTTCCGCGAGACGCCCATGGCTGCGCTGCGGGAGGCGTGATCCGCGGAGGAGCGGACCGCTCACGGTTGTGCAGCCAGGCTACGCCCGCTTCTCCCCCGCCGCAATCCACTTCTCCATTGCGCCCAGGAGCAGCGTTTCGTCGACGATGGGCTTGGTGATGTAGTCGTCGAATCCCGCCGCGAGGTATTTCTCCCGGTCACCGGCCATGGCGTGTGCGGTGAGGGCGATGACGGGCAACCGGCGAAGCGACTCGTCCGCGCGAATGCGGGCAAGGATTTCGTTGCCGTCCATGCCGGGCAGCGAGATGTCCAGCAGCACGAGATCCGGAAGCGCGGCGGCAAGGCCAGCCAGTGCGTCCACGCCATTCTCGTATTCCACGACGTCGTACAACCCATCGAGGATGGCCTGCAGCAGCAGGCGATTGTCGGCGTTGTCCTCTACCACCGCGACCGTCTTCACTTCGCCTCCACAGCAGTGCGTGAGCGGTCCAGCCACGTCTGGACCCGCGTGAATTCCTCCTGCAGAGCGGCGACGATGCGATCAACGCCGTCCAGCGTGCCGGAGCGTGCCAGCACCTCGCCGCGCTCGCTCAGCCGCTGCATCTGCATGGCGCCGAGTTGGGCGGAACTCGACTTGAGCGAGTGCAGCGCCATTTCAGCGGCAGCCACGTTTCCCGACTCCACGCCAGCGCGCGCCGCCTGGATGCGCTCGGGCGCCGTGCTCACGAACAATCCGATCATCTCGTTCAGCAGCTTGCCACCCCCAAACCGGCGGAGGCGATCCAGCGCGGCGTCGTCAGTAGCGGGTTCGCCGGCCGTGTCGCCGGGCTCCAGTGTCTGGCTGTCGGTCATGATACTCCAGCGCGCCGGAGCGCGGCTTTTACCCGTGCGAGAAACCTGGGGGGATCGATGGGCTTGCGAATGTAATCGTCTGCGCCTGCATCCATCAGCTTCACCTCGGTATCGAATTCGTCTGATCCGGTGAGCACGATGATGGGCAGCATGGCAGTCTGGACGCGGCTGCGCAGTTGCTGTACGAGGCCGTCGCCGCCGAGGCCCGGCATGCGCAGGTCGGTCACCACGAGGGCAACATCCTCGCCGGCATCGATGATCGCCAGGGCTTCCGCGCCGTCACGTGCCTGCCGGACCCGGTAGCCACCAGACTCCAGGATGCTCGTCGCCAGATGCCGCACCATGGGATCATCGTCCGCGAGCAACACGCGGGCAGCCTGCGGCGTACCCTGCGGCCCGTCGTCGGCCACCTCGCCAAGCACGCGCTCGACTTCCTCCAGCGAGGTGGCGCCCTTGCGCACCTGGTCCAGCACCACCTCGCGCAGCGGCCGCATGCCCTGCGTGACGGCCATCCGCTGCAACTGCAGGGCACTCGTTCCGGCGGAAATCTGCTCCACCATGGCGGGGGAGACCACCGCGACTTCCACGACGGGGATGCGGCCGCGATACCCCGTATGATTGCAGCGCGCGCACCCTTCAGCGCGAAAGGCAGGCTGCACCCCGAACTGCGCCGCAAGTCGTTCCTCCGTTTCCGAGAGCGGCCCGGTGATGGACGCCACGCAGTCCGCGCAGAGCCTGCGCACCAGCCGCTGCGCGATCGCGCCCCGAAGCACCGACGCAATGGTCGCGCGATCCAGACCGAGATCACTGAGGCGGGAGACTGCACTCATGGCGTCGTTGGTGTGCAACGTGGCCAGCACCAGATGCCCGGTCGCCGCAGCCTGCGCGGCCACCTCTGCGGTTTCCGCGTCGCGGATTTCCCCCACGAAGATCACGTCGGGATCCTGGCGCAGGATCGAGCGGAGCGCGGACGCGAACGTGACGTTGCGCTTTGTCTCCACCTGGATCTGCGTGACCCCTGCGAGCTCGTACTCGATGGGATCTTCAACCGTCATGACGTTCACTTCGCTGGTAGCCACGTCGGACAGCGCGGCATACAGCGTGGTGGTCTTGCCGGATCCAGTGGGCCCGGTCACGACGACGATGCCATCCCGTTGCGCGATGAGCTGACGGATGCGCTGCAGTTCATACGGCTCGAGTCCCACGTCCACCAGTGTCTTCGCGGTATCAGGACGCAGGATGCGGATCACCGCCTTCTCGGCGTCGCGCGTGGGCACGGTGGAGATCCGAAGGTCGTAGGACTTATTCAGGACCTGGATGCGCGCGCGCCCATCCTGCGGGCGCATGCGATCCGCAATGTCGAGCTTGCCCAGCACCTTGATGCGTGACACGATGCGATTGACCGCGGCGACTGGCAGTGCCATGTGCTGGCGCATCACACCGTCGATGCGGAACCGCACCACGCCGCCCTTGGCGCCACCGGGCTCGATGTGGATGTCGCTCGCCCGCTGGACCACCGCGTCACTCAGGATGAGGTTGGCCAGCTTCACCAGCGGCGCCGATTCCACGTCGGCCTGCGCCACGTGCTCGGGCTCCATGTCCTCCACCACCCGCACCGCATCGGCCAGCGTGGAGTCGGCAGCGTTCAGCAGGTTTTCCACGACACGATCGGCCGAATACCCGCCGGCCAGGTGTTCGCGGATGGTGGACGGCGCGGCGAGCTCGAACACGATCCGGCGGCCGCTTGCGAAGCCCAGGTCGCGCTCCGCCTCGTAGTCCTGCGGATCACTCGAGGCCACCACGAGTTCACGGTCGGTCTCGCGCAGTGCGTACACCCCGTGCTTGCGCGCGAGCTTTTCTGGTACAAGGCGCGCCGCCTTGGCATCCACGCGCTCAAAGTCCGCCAAGGGAATGCGCAGCACGGGAGCGACCGCCGCCGCGAGCGCGCTTTCGGTGAGCCGGAACTCCCGGGCCAGCTGCTCCCACACCGCCGGGATTGCCGTGGTGCCTGGAACAGAAGCGTTTTTCGCGGCGGGAATACCCGCGCGCAGTGCCGCGTTGGCCAGCCAGTGCATCGCTGCTCAGGAGTCGGGGGCGGTGGTGCTCACGTGCCGCGGCACGTGTGACACAAGGTAACAGTGTCGTCCACTTCGTCGCACGCCGGAGCGCCGCGACTGGTCCAGGACGCCCCGGAAGCTCGACGCGGCCTGCTGTTCGCGCTACCCTCAATGCATGTCTCACAGGCCATGGGTCTCACCGTGACGCAGGACGATCACCGGCAGGCGCGCCGGGACATCCGGGCCGCCATCATCTTCGGTATCGTGGCGGCCAGCCTCGAGCTCGGTGCCCTGCTCTATTTCTTTCGCTGACGCGCAGCCGTGTCGATGACGGTGCTGCTGCTGCGCATGGCCCTTCAACTTGCTGCCGCCGCCCCCGCCGTTGTGCGGAACTCCAGCGCGATGGCGCCGGACTCCATGCGCGACCTGTCGCGAGCACGCGTTGCACAGGCGGCGTTCGAACGCAGCCGGCGACGATTGCTCCCCATCGGCGCCGGCAGCGCGGGACGCTGTGACGTTCGACTCGGGCGATTCTGCTGGTGGTATGACGAGCGTGCGACCAACATGCCGCCCGAACCCGCCACGATTGGACGCCTGCGCGCGGAGTTGCTCGCAGTACTCGACACCGTCGCGGTTCACCTTCCTGGCGACGACTGGCTGCGGGGCATGCGCGTGCATTACTGGGTGGATGGACACAACGGGTCCGGCGCCGACAGCGTGGCCAGGGCGTGTGGCGGTACACCATGGTGGTGCGCCGCGCTCAGGGGGTATGCGTCGCACGCGCTGGGAAATGCAGCCGCGGCAGAATCCGCGTTCGCCAGTGCGGTGGCGGTCATGCCGGGTGAGGTGGCGTGCACGTGGCAGAACATCGCGCCGTTGCTGGATGACGACGCACGCAGCGCATACGAACGCATGCCGTGTAGTGGACGACTCGCGCTGGAGCGTCGCTACTGGCTGCTGTCCCGCGCACAACTCTCCGCGAACGCCAACGAATGGCGGAACGAATTCAATGCCCGCCGAGTGCTGGTGTGGCTGGGAGAGCGTGGAGCCACGCCGCACCTGACGACGTGGGGCTGGGACGCGGCCGAGTTGGTGTTGCGCTATGGGTGGCCCGTGTCGTGGAGTCGGCTGGAAACGTCGAGCGGGCTGTCCGCCGAGCCGGCGATCCTGGGTCATGACCCCAGCCCGAGCTTCGCCTTTGCGCCCCGCCGCATCCTTCCCGACTCGACGCAGCCGCTCACGGACGACGACTGGGATGTTGCAGACCGCGGCGCGCGCGCGCGCTACCTGCCCCGCCTGATCCGGCGAATGACGAGGGCGTCGGCGCAGTTCGCGCGCTTTCGTCGTGGTGACAGCACGCTGGTGGCTGCGGTATTTCTCGCAGCAGACGACTCCCTGCGCGCGACAGTGGCAACGATTGGGGCGGCCGCAGAAGAGGGTCTTGTCGCAAGTCATGACAGTGCAACCGCTGGCCGGACTGCGCTCCGCGTGATGCTGGCCGGCACACCGGTGCTGGCTGGCGTGGACGTGGTCGACACCCTGACGCGGACCGTTGCGCGCGCGCGGACCGGCTTTGCCGCCTTGCGTAGCACCGGGCGTGTAACTGTCTCCGATATTCTGCTGTACCAGGGCGGCGCGCCTGCGCACTCGCTGGTTGCGGCGCTCGCGGGCGGCGTGGCTGGTGATGTTGTGCGAAGGGACGCGCCCATCGGGCTGTTCTGGGAGACGTACGGGTTGGCACCGGAGGGCGAGCAGGTGGACGTCGCCGTGCGCGTTGATCGCGTGGACCGGGGCTTCCTGCGCAGTACACGCCAGCGGCTCGGGCTGTCACCGGTCGATTCGCCGATTCGCATGCAGTGGGTGGACGCCCGTCCGCCCGCCGATCGCGCGGCGCCGCATACGGTGTCGATCAGTGTCGGCACGCTCGAGGCTGGACGGTATCGCATCACCCTCACCGTCACGCCCGCGAACGGGCCGCCGGCATCGACAATCCGGGAGGTGACGCTGAGGGAAAACTGAGGGTGTATCGTTTGTTGCACTTGTGTCGTGCCGTGGATTCCTGCAGTGTTCGACCCAGTCAGGGTGGCCCCCGTGAGGCGCTGCCCGTTCCTCCCCCACCGCCGCACCCGCCGGCCCCACCGCCGACTCCGCTGCGCTTCGCCGCTCGTTTGTTCGCGTGCTCGACGCTGAGCGCGTGCGTGTTCGCGTTTCCGGCACGCGCTGAAGACTGCGCGGTGGTCGAATCGCGTTCGTCGCTCGCGGCGCTTGCGGGTGCGCGCATCTCGCGTCTCGAGGTCGTGAGTGACGGCCCCACCCTCATCGGGCCCGCGCGGGCGTTTGGCGCGATGCATCCCGTGTCGCGCGAGAGCGTCATCCGGCGGCAACTGCTGTTCGCCGCGGGCGACACCGTGGACACGCTGCGTGTCGGGGAAACCATGCGCCGGTTGCGCGCGCAGCATCTCTTCGCGGATGCCGTGATCGTGGCCACGCGCTGCGATGCGGCGGGCGGCGTGGGGTTGTCCATCCACACGCGTGATACGTGGTCGCTGCGGCCCACAGCCCGGATGCGCTCCGCGAGCCAGCTCTCCCTGGGCGTGGAGGAACGCAATTTTCTCGGCACCGGACGCTCGATTGCGCTCACGCGCGAGATGACGTTGCGCGGCAACGGTGCTGCGGTGGCGCTCTCGGATCCGTTCATCCTGGGATCGAGCCTGGCGGGCAACATGCGCGTGGCCAACCTGGCTGGCACGCACACCTTGCGACTGGGCCTTCGCCGCCACGAGTACAGCCTGTTCGATCGGTGGCGCGCAGAGGCAAACCTCGCGCGCTTGTCGTATGGGGACACCGTGGTGGCGGACAAGTCGTTGCACACGGTGAGCGCCATGACGATGGTCGGGCGCCGCGTCGGCTCCAGTGAAGCAGCCGTGTTCATGGCGCTGGCCGGCGTGGAGTTCGACAGTGCCTCGAGCATTTCCGTATCACGGCGCAGGAACGTGCTGCCCGGCGCTCCACACGTGCGAAGCTTCCTGGGTGTCGACGTCGGCCTCCAGCGACGCACCGCCCAGTTCGACAGTGCCAGCTGGATCGTACCAGGCCGCGGATTTCTCGACGTGCCCATTGGGTGGGAGGGCGAAGGGATCGTTGCCGTGGGTCATGAGCGCGCGGCTGGCGGCGCCGCGTTCAAGTACGACGGCTGGTTGGGTCATGTGTGGATGCCGCGCCGGGGCCAGCTCCTGATGATGGACGGGTGGGCCTCTGCCTACCTGGGACGGGGCGTGGACCGCAACCAGATCTCGCGCGCATCGCTCTCGTATTATTCGAAGGCTGCGCGCGGCATGTGGGGCCTGCGGGTGACGGCAGAACAGCTGTCAGAACTCGACCCGGATCGGCGCGGGCTGTCATTGATGCCGCTCGCCGACTACACCGCGCCGGTGTTGCGCTATCTCGTGACGCGAGGGGGCCAGTCGATCGCGGCGTCCGTGGATCGCGACCTGCGCGTGGCGCGCGTGGGATCGGCGTCCGTGCTGAACGTGGGGGGATTCCTGGCCGGCTCCTACCGGTGGAAGGTGGAGGATGTGGCGGGTAGAGACCTCAAGGCGGGAGTGGTGGGCGCCCGGCTGCGCATCCTGTCGGCGAACGGCACCGTGAGCAGTGTCCGGTTGGACGTCGGTTATCCCGTGATCCGGAGTGCCGCGCTGTCGAGCCGTCCCTTTGTGGTGCTTACCTACGGCACCCTGTTCGACGCCAGCCGGCAACGGGACGGCCGCCGGGCGTACTGAGTCAGGCGACGAGTCGCCACCGTAGCACCACGGTGCTGCCGCCGGGAACTCTTCGCCGGGGAGCAAACTTTGCCAGTCTGCGGCTGTTCTCCTCGTGATTTCACAACTCGGCAGGTGATTGCATGACGACCATCGCATCCCCGATGGCGCCGGACACGTTCACCCCAGCCACGGCGAAGGCGATGGAGTTGCTCGCGCGTGCGCGCGTCCACACCCTTGCCATCATCGCCCCGCTCACCGACGAGGACGTGCCCCACTGATCGCCTGCTGTTGGGCGTGGACCTCATCAAGGACGCCGGCGTCCTGCACGCGGCGTGACCGCGGAATTCAACCTCAACGTGTTGCGCGTGCTCAATCGCGAGCTGGACGCAGACTTCGATCTCGATGCGTTCGTGCACCGCGCCTTCTACAACGCTGGCTCCTCGCGCATCGAGATGCACCTCGTGTCCCAGCGCGACCAGTCCGTCCGCATCCCATGCGTGGCCGACGTGCACATCGCGGCCGGCGAGTCCATCCGCACCGAGATCAGTGCCAAGTACGACCGCCCGTCTGCAGTTGCGCCGCTCGAGACGGCAGGATTCCGGATGACAGACTGGATGACCGGCGCCGATGCGCTCGTGGCACTCGCGATCGCGGAACCCACTGCATGACGTCAGCGCGTGATGCCCGCGCTACCTGGGTGCGGGAGTACCTGCGTGCGCACTGCTTCCGCGACGCGCCGGCCGGCCCGCCGCGATTGACCTTTGGCGCCCAGCTGGAGTGGCTGGCGTTCGACACGGCGAGCCGTCAGGTGGCGCCAATCGTCGCGCGCGATGCACTCGGTTCCTCCATCGACGTGGTACGCGGCGTGGGCCGGGAACTCAGCTGGCGCGAGACCATTTCGGACAAGGGCGTGCCGTTGTTCACGGGCGCCACCGGGGGCACCCTCACGTTCGAGCCCGGTGGACAAGTCGAGTATGCCACCGGGGTTCACCACGCGGCGCACGACGTGATGGCGGAACTCCAGCAGGTGGAGTCCCGCCTTCGCGAGCACGCTGGACACCTCGGCATCATTTTGGTGGCCTGCGGTGTGGACCCGTTCAACGGCCCGGAGGGTGCGCCGTTACAGCTCGACGCAACACGATACCAGCGGATGGCCCAGTATTTCGCCTCCATCGGACCCCAGGGCGCACGCATGATGCGGCGGACGGCCAGCCTGCAGCTCAACATCGGAGGCTTTGGCACCCTGGACCGTTGGGCCACTGCCAATGCCATCGCGCCCTGGGTCATTGCGCTGTCGGCCAACTCGTCGCGGTACGCCGACGCAGACACCGGGTGCGCGAGCTTCAGGTCGGACACGTGGCGCAGAGTGGATCCGCTGCGCACAGGCGTCTTCGCCGGCGATGACGGCGTGTCCGACTACGCGACCTTCGCACTGGCAGCGCCGGCATTCCTCATCAGCTCACCGGCGACGCCACTGGCAGACGTTGCGGACCAGTGCATGAGCGAGACAGGGCTCTCGGCGCATCTCGGCACGTTGTTTCCCGAGGTGCGGCCACGTGGCTATCTCGAGATCCGCTCGCCGGATGCGTTGGAGCACCATCGGCGATGCGCGTCCCCTGGGCGAAGGGCTGCTGGCGCGGCTTCTGCCTTCCTGAGGGCCATTCTCCACGGCTCGGAAGGGGACGGACGCTCATGAATGGGACCGATAATCGCTACGCGCGCACCTCCGCTGCCAGGGATGATACGGGGTTCGTGCACGTGCGAGGCGCACGCGAGCACAACCTCAAGAACGTAAGCGTGGAAATTCCGCGCGACGCTCTCGTTGCGTTCACTGGCGTGTCCGGCTCCGGCAAGTCGTCGCTTGCGTTCGGCACACTGTACGCCGAGGCGCAACGGCGATACCTGGAATCGGTGTCACCGTACGCGCGCCGCCTCTTCCACCAGATGGCCGTGCCCGAGGTGGATGAGATCGATGGATTGCCACCAGCCGTGGCGCTCCAGCAACAGCGCGGCGCTCCAACCACGAGGTCGTCCGTTGGCAGCGTGACCACGCTCTCCAACCTGCTGCGCATGCTGTATTCGCGCGCGGGCAGTTATCCCAGGCGCCAGCCTCACCTGGAGGCCGAGGCGTTCTCGCCCAATACGCCGCAGGGTGCCTGCCCCACCTGCCACGGACTTGGCCGTGTGTATGAGGTGACCGAACACTCGATGGTGCCCGACGATTCACTCACCATCCGCGAACGGGCGATCGCGGCGTGGCCCACGGCGTGGCAGGGGCAGAACCTGCGCGACATCAGCACCACGTTCGGCATCGACGTGGATATCCCGTGGCGGAAGTTGCCGAAGACCACGCGCCACTGGCTGCTCTTCACGGAGGAGCAGCCACAGGTGCCGGTGTACGCGGGTTACACCATGGCGGAGGTGAAGCGCGCCATCCAGCGAAAGGAGGAACCGAGCTACAAGGGCACGTTCACGAGTGCGCAGCGCTACGTGATGCAGACGTTCGCCACAACGGAGAGCGCATCGATGAAGAAGCGCGTGGCCAGGTACATGATTGGCGCGACGTGCGCGGAGTGCGACGGCAAGCGCCTGCGCCGCGAATCGCTCTCCGTGCGGTTCGCTGGCGTCGACATTGGCGACATCATGCGCCTCCCACTCGGTCGCCTGAGCGTCATGCTGCGCCCGTTCTGCGACGGAACAGCCGCAGGATTTGCCACGCTGCTGGTGGAGCATCCCGAGAAGGCCGTCGTCACGCAGCGCATCACGCAGGATCTCGTGGCCCGGATCGGCGTGATGCTCGACCTGGGGCTCGGCTATCTCTCGCTGGACCGCAGTACGCCCACGCTGTCGCCCGGCGAACTCCAGCGGCTGCGGCTTGCCACCCAGGTGCGGTCGAACCTCTTCGGCGTTGTGTACGTGCTCGACGAACCGTCGGCTGGCCTGCATCCCGCCGACACTGAGGCGCTGCTCACGGCACTCGAGCGATTGAAGGCAGGCGGCAACTCCCTGTTCGTGGTGGAACACGACCTCGACATCGTGCGGAGGGCGGACTGGATCGTGGATGTGGGCCCGGAGGCGGGCGAGCGCGGGGGACACATCGTCTACAGCGGGCCGCCCGCTGGGCTTGCGCACGTGGAGGCTTCGCAGACGCGCCGACACCTCTTCGCGACCGGGCACGCGCAGGCGCGCACGCCGCGCGCACCGACCGGCTGGCTGAGGCTCCGCGAGGTCACGCGCAACAACCTCACGGACGTCGACGTCGCATTTCCCCTCGGCGTGCTCACCAGCGTCACCGGCGTGTCCGGGTCGGGAAAGTCGAGCCTCGTGAGCCAGGTGCTGGTGGAACTCGTGTCGCGCCAGCTCGGGCACGAGCCCGCCACTGACGAAGAGCCCGAGCCGCTCGAGGGTGAGCTCCCGATCACGGTGGGTGGGCACATCGAGGAGGGCATGCGTGGTATCCGGCGGCTGGTGACCGTGGACCAGAAGCCGATTGGGCGGACGCCGCGCTCCAACCTCGCCACCTACACCGGCCTGTTCGACAGCGTGCGGAAACTCTTTGCCGCCACGAAGGCGGCGCGCGCGCGACGCTACGATGCGGGACGTTTTTCGTTCAACGTTGCGAAGGGGCGGTGCGAGACATGTGCAGGTGAGGGATTCGTGATGGTTGAGCTGCTGTTCCTGCCGAGCGTCTATGCGCCATGCCCCACGTGTCATGGTGCGCGATACAACGCCAAGACGCTCGAGATCACCTACCGCGACAGGAACATCGCCGACGTGCTCGGCATGACGGTGGACGACGCAGCCGGTTTCTTTGCGGACGACGACAGCGTTCTCCGGCCACTCAACGTGCTGCGCGAAGTGGGACTCGGCTACCTGAGGCTGGGGCAGCCTGCCACCGAACTGTCGGGTGGCGAGGCGCAGCGCATCAAGCTGGCAACGGAACTCCAGCGCGTTGGACGTGGCAACACGCTCTACGTGCTGGACGAGCCCACGACTGGACTGCATCCGTCGGATATCGAGCGGTTGATCGTGCAGCTCGACCGGCTCGTGGACGCCGGGAATACCGTGATCGTGGTGGAGCATGACATGCGCGTGGTGGCAGCCAGCGATTGGGTGATGGACATCGGGCCTGGCGCAGGCGACGAAGGCGGGCGGATGGTGGCGTGCGGCATTCCGGCGGATGTCGCGCACGAATCGGCGAGCAAGACCGCTCCGTATCTCGCGCGATTCCTCGCTATGCCGCGTGCGTGACAGCCCCGCGAACTTCCCTGCCTGCGAGACTCGCCCGCTCCGCGCGGCGCACCACCAGCAGGTAGACGAGCGCCGCGGACACGGAACACACGGCCATCGTGCCCGTCATGGCCGTTGCCGTGCGCCCGTCGAACAGTGAGGCTGCCAGCGCACTGGCCACGGCTCCCACGAGCATCTGGAGTCCACTCAACAGCGCGCTCGCAACCCCGACGATCTCCGGCATGGGCTCCAGCGCGCCCTGCGCCGCGTTCGGCCGCGTGAGTCCGGTCGCCACGTTGGCAAGCACCACGAGTGGAATGAACGTGTAGATCCGGAGCAGCGAGGTGATGGCCAGCACAAGCAGGATCACGGTGATGATCGCCGTGGTCACCACACCAATGCCGATGAGGCGCGCGTGCGACACGCCTCGCCGTGTCAGGCGTGCACTGGTGAACGCGCCCGTGACCAGGCCAAGTGAGGTGACCGCGAACAGCAGGCCATACACGCGTTGCGATGCGCCCAGTATGCCAATGAGCACGAGCGACGACCCGGACACGAATGCGAAGAGGCTGCCGAAGCTGAGCGCCACCACCAACGCATTCCCGAAGCTGATGGGATGGCGCACCACCCGCGCATAGTTGCCCAACGTGCGGCGCAGTGAGAGTGCATGCCGGGTCATGGGCGCGGTCTCCCCGAAACGCACCGTGGCCACGATGAACAGCACGATGCCGCCGCCCGCCAGGACGCCATAGATTGCCCGCCAGCCTCCAAACCCCGCCACAAAGATGCCGAGCGTTGGGGCGATGATGGGCGCAATGCCGCCGGCCATGTTGACGTACGCCTGCTTCGTCCTCGCCTCACGTCCGGTGAAGAGATCACGCACGGACGCAAGGACAAGCACCTGCACGGTACCGGCGCCGATGCCCATCAGCGTGCGCCAGAGCAACAGCGCCTGGATGGACTGGGCAAAGGCGCCGAGCGATCCGAACAGGGCAAAGGCAGCACATCCCCCAAGCAGGATGGGACGTCGCCCGAAGCGGTCTGACAGGGGGCCGAACACCAGCGGACCCACCGCGAACCCGGCGATGAACACGCTGAGCGAGAGCGCTGCCCGCGCCGGTGACACACCGAGCGATCGCGCGGTGGCAGCCAGCACCGGGAGGCCCATGTCCGTGGCGAATGACGCCAGCGTCACGAGCGCGCCCAGCAGCAGCGTGAAGGCGAGGGAGTGTGGTCGCAGGGTGCGCACGCCCCATTCTACCGCATCGTCACCGCAATTCCCACGCGTCGCTCGCCCCGACGGGACCGCTAGTTGCATGCGATGTCCTTGTTATAGGCATACCTATCCCGCTTCGGAGGCTCGTGATGCGATCGATTCGCCTGGTTCTCGCTGCTTGTCTGTTGTCAGCCGCACCGCTGGCTGCGCAGGCAACGGCCACTATCTGCAAGGATGCAACAACGTCAGCCGCCGCCGGCCGGGGCGCCTGCTCGGGTCATGGTGGCGTGGATGGCAAGGCAACCGCGAAGGCGGCCAAGGCCGCCATGACCGCGATGAAGAAGGCCGACGAGGCCCGGAACAAGGCAGCCAAGGCCGACATGAAGGCCGACGAGGCCCGGAAGCAGGCAGCCAAGGCTGACAAGAAGGCCGACAAGGTCGCCGACAAGGCCACCGACAAGGCGGCCAAGGCCGAGGAGAAGGCGGAGAAGGCATCGGACAAGGCGGCGGCCACCATGGTCACCTGCACCGATGGGTCGAAGAGCGCTGGCGGACGCGGCGCGTGCTCCGGACACGGGGGCATCGCAGTGTCGAATCCCGTGCAAAAGCAGGCCGAGAAGGCGGCGACCAAGGCCGCCAAGGCCGAGGCCAAGGCTGAGAAGGTGGAAACGAAGACGAGCAGTGGGCGTGGGGAGGACAACAACCCGGTGGGCGCCATCGCCAAGTGCAAGGACGGCATGTACTCGCACTCGGCCAATCGCCGAGGAGCGTGCTCACGTCACGGCGGCGTGGCCAGCTGGTCGTAAGCATCTTTGTGGGTGCGAAGGGCGTGCGCAGTGCGCACGCCCTTCGTTGCATTGAAAGGGGAAACTTTTCGCTCCCGTGAGCCCTTCGTGAAGCGTCGGAGGCAACGGACGTTGTCTGCAGACTCAAACCATCCAGGGAATCCATGCCATACGTCAAGACCACCGGCGCACCCGCCACCGACATCAATTACCAGGACGTGGGCAAGGGCCAACCCGTCGTGTTGATCCATGGCTGGCCGCTCAGCCTTCGCAGCTGGGAGTCCCAGGTGAACGCGCTCACCGACGCGGGTTATCGGTGTGTGTCCTACGACCGCCGCGGGTTCGGTGAGTCGGGCCAGCCCGCGGGCGGCTATGACTACGATACCTTCGCGTCCGACCTCAACGACGTGATGACGCACCTCGACCTGCGCGACGCTGTACTGGCGGGCTTCTCCATGGGTGGTGGTGAAGTAGCGCGGTACCTCGCGCGCTATGGATCCGAGCGCGTGTCCAAGGCCATGCTCCTGGGCGCTGTGCCACCGTTCCTGCTGAAGACGGCGGACAATCCCGACGGCGTCGACAAGTCCGTGTTCGACGGAATGATCGCGGGCGTGAAGAAGGACCGCCTCGCATTCCTGGCCGAGTTCTTCACGAACTTCTACAACGCAGATCCGGGCGCGACAGGGGTCGGTCCCGACCTCATTCCGTTCAGCAAGTGGGTCGCATGGGCCGCATCGCCCGTGGCGACGCAACAGTGTATCGTGGCGTTCGGCACCACGGATTTCCGCGAGGACTTGAAGACGCTCACGGTGCCCGCGCTCATCGTCCACGGCGACAGCGATCGCATCGTGCCCTTCCCGATCTCCGGAAAGAAGACGCACGAGATGCTCAAGGGCAGCCGGCTGGA